>CBKWHA010000017.1:0-38117 GCA_966674115.1 uncultured Chitinophagaceae bacterium | reverse complement strand
ATTTTGCTTGTTCTTAAAATACTTAGAAACGCAGGTTGACATTAACACCTATATTGCGGGTAGAAGGAGTTTGCAGATTATCCGAACCCGGGTCTGGATCAACATTGGGTAATTTTGATCGAAGTAATAAATTTCTACCCACAGCAGAAACTGTAGCGCTCTTGAAGAATGTATTGGTTAACCACTGTGCAGGCAACTGCCATGTTAGTGTTACTTCTCTGAGCTTCAAGAAAGTTTCTGAGTAATAATTATAATTGGTTTCTACATTATTACTGGTTTCGATCATGTAATCTATATAATTAACAGCGGTAGTATTAGGGGAAAACTTTCTGGTATCATTTATGATATTGCCATTTACATCATACTCTACAGTACCTGAGCTAACTACAACACCATTACCTACAAAGGTGGCATTGCCTTGGTTGGCATCGTCTCTGTACTGGTTGACTGTTCCCGGATTTGTACCACCCCACCACATTTTCTGGTTAGTAGTTGAATAAATCAATCCACCTATACGTCCGTCAACCAAAAAGCGGAGTGAAAAATTTTTATAGTTCAATGTGTTTTCCAATCCGTAGATCCAATCCGGATCGTCGTTTCCAATAAAGCGGGTGAAATTATCCCACTTTGGAAAACCGTTACTCTGAAATACAATATTACCCTGCGGATTGGTTTCATAAACCCAATCAAAGATCTTATCTGTACGATCGCCTACCCTCAATTTATTCAATTGGTCAGCACCTCCGTATATCTCTTTTAAATAACGACGGTAAGTGCTCCAGTTAGTTGTCACATTCCATCTAAAATTTTTATTTTGTATAGGCGTAGCGGTTACCACCAGCTCAAACCCTTTGCGCTGGTATACATTTCCGTTTTCAAGTCTTGAACCATATCCGCTGGTAACAGACACTGGAATTGAAACAATGTTATTGTAATCCCGGGCCTGATAAAATGTAGCATCTATCCCTATCCGGTTGTTGAATAACTTCGCTTCTACACCAACTTCCCAGCTATCTGATGTTTGCGGATTAATGTCCGGGTTCAATTGCGCATTACCATATGTTAGAGCAGGAACATTATTCCAGTTATTGCCTTTACTGTATGCCTGAATATAACTATAGGTATAAGCATTATCATTTCAAGTGGCACTTGACACCCGTGCCCAGGAACCTCTGGCTTTCAGGTAAGACATCCATGAAGGTAAATTGATCAGTGATGAAAGTACAGCCGAACCTGTGACAGATGGATAGAAGTAGCTGTTATTAGCCACCGGCAATGTTGATATCTTATCATTTCTTCCGGTTACTGATAAATAAAAGGCTTTCAAAAACTCTATATCTACAAAACCATAAACGCTGGCTGTCCTTCTTTCCTCCAGGCCATTACTACCCTGTAAAGGATTTGCAGAATTACTCAAATTATAAAAGCCAGGTATGGTCAGTCCATCAGTATTGGTTGATTGGTATCTGTGGTTACGATAATAGTTTGATCCCCCGACTGTAGCATTTACAGAAAAATTGTCGCTAAAGCTGTGCTTGTAGCTAAAAAGAAGATCAGATACTATATCTATATAATTAGCTGTTGCCGTTGTAAAATTTCCCCTTGACCTGTTGCTGTAACCTACATAACTCTTTGGTTCTTTATAAGTGCGGTTCAAACCATATCCATTAATTCCTGTACGGAATTTGGCACTGAATGCAGGACTGAATTCATAATTCAGATCAAAGGACCCAAAGAAGTTGTCTTTATAATAACCTCTTAAAAACTCATACGCCTGAAAATAAGGATTATTATACCATGAGATGTTGTAATGCTTTTGCTGAAGACCTTCCTTCCCGGGAATCCAGTAATTTCGCAGGTCCCTGATGTCAACGTCTACACCTGTCCATAAAACAAGGTTGTACAAATAGTTGGTTGGACCATATCCTGTTTCCGGAAAATTATCTGTATACTCCCTGTTGTACGAGATACGACTATCAAGACTTAAAGCATCTGATAAATCATAAGTGCCGGCAAGTGTGAAAGAAGTATTGTTCAAGCTGGTATTAGGCACAATGCCTTTCTGATAGATATGGCCAACAGAAGCCCTGAAGCTTCCATTATCGCCGGCTTTGGTAAGGCTTACGTTGTTACTTGAAATTAAACCAGTTCTAAAGAAGTTGCGCACATTATCTCTTCCTCGAGAGATCCATGGCAAGGGCACAAGATTCCCGGTTGCCGGATCAACTGGACTATTGTATTGTATGGTTTCTATAAAACCACTGGGTGTGTTAGGATCACGCTGGTCCAATTTTGGTCCCCAAATCCAGCCTCCACCCTCTGTTCCGCCACCAGAGCCATCTTTGAAAGCATATTTCCCCTGGTTGCCATTGCCATATGTGGTTTGAACTTTTGGTATGCGAATAAAGCCAGGCTGGAAAACAGTAGAAGAATTTACATCTACACTTACCCGTTTTCCTTTACCTCTTTTAGTAGTAATCATAATAGCACCATTCTGACCAATGGAGCCATATAAAACTGAAGCACTGGCACCTTTCAATACGGTGATATTTTCTACATCATCGGCATTGATCTTCCACATATCTGCTGTCTGGTCCGGAATACCGTCAATTACGATCAATGGTGTGCGGCCACGAAGTGATATGCCTGCGTTCTGGAATAAATCCGTAGAGTTGGTAATGCGTAATCCGGCTACGCGCCCTGTTAACGAATTAACCAAATTAGGCTCACGAGCTTTAACCAGGCTTTCTCCTTTTACATCCTGTGTTGCATAACCTAATCGTTGCTTCTCTTTTCTGATCCCTAAAGCTGTTACTACAACATCAGTCAACTGCATAGCAGAAGGTGAGAGCCTGATCGCTAAAAACTGATTATTGTTGATCTTTATGGTCTTTGTTTCGAACCCAACGATGCTTACTACCAGATCGTCACCGGTATTGCCTTGAATTGAAAACTCACCAGTATTATTAGTAGTGGTAGCTAGTGTTGAATTTTTGAGAGAAACAGTTGCATCAGCGACTGGGCGTTGTGTAGAAGAATCAAATACCCTTCCTCTTATTTGAAAACTTTGTGCCTGAATGGCAAGAGAAAAAATAAGAGCTAGACAAAGTAAAAACAGTCTTTCAGATCGGACAAAAAGTATCATTTTAGATTTACTTGGTTCAGGCTGCAAATCTATCAGCAGTAGGTTTCATTAATGTTGCCTCTATATTATCAAATGATAAAAAGATTATGAAGTTTGTCTAATTGAATTTTAAGTTAAAGCTATCTTGCAATCGATAAATATTAGACCTGCTAAATTGTTCAGTTAAGCCTTACTCGTTTTAAATAAGTTTTTTAAACAAATGATAAAGCCCCATGCATGGCATGGGGCTTTGGGTAAGGACAAAAGAAAATATCAGTAGCCTAGATTCTGCTTCAAATAATCCGGAATATTTGAAGCTCCGTCTATTGCTGTTTGTGGTATAGGGAAAACTCTCTTATTCTTATCTGTATTGCTTTTTTCAGTCCAACTGCTTTCAAATTTACCAAAACGGATCAAATCTGTCCTCCTATGCATTTCCCAATAAAATTCAAATCCTCTTTCGCGCAACAGTAAATCAAGGGTAATATTTGCAAGAGGTGGCGCCTGTATTGAGGAGGCCGTTCTGGCGGCACGGATAGCATTGACATCACTTAATGCACCTGCAGCATCTCCTTTACGTAGTTTGGCTTCAGCACGCATTAAATAAACATCGGCCAGACGAAGAATGGCAATATCGGCCTCGCCAAAGTTTCTGCCGCTGGAGGACTTACTGCTGAACTCATATTTTTCCACGCGGTAGCCAGTGCTGTAACCACTACCGGCCGTAGAGAAATCGATGAATTCGGTAAAGTCAACCGGCAGGTTCGGATTGCTTCTGGATACATTGAACAACTTTCCTACTTTAAATCTGCCATCTGCACATTTAACAAACGCACCATTTACCCGGATCAACCCATATTGTTGTCCACGCAAAATACCACGATTGATATTGAAATCACTTCCAGCAATACAAGTATCTTCTCCCTGAACATATAAATTTTGCTTGAAGAATCTTGGATCCGCCTGTGCAGGATCAAGTGGCGCATATGCATTAGCCCATGTACGATAGAAATCAGGGGTAATGGCAGGACCATCTGTTCCATTCGCTCCAGGAAATTGAGGCAAAGGATACTGATCGCCTGATAGGGAGAAATATGCCAAACGGTTGTGACCGTTCAGGTCAGCACGTTGATCTACAGCAAAGATCAACTCTTTATTCATGTGATTGTCGTTACTGAAGATGGCAAAATAGTCTGATGATAATTGATATGTGCCTGAACTGATGATCTTATTACAGTATTCAATAACCTTGTCCATGTCATTTGCAGTAAAATCATGTGTTGCAGCATAGCGGTCGCGATAAACAGGAGCATTCAGGTAAAGCCTGGCCAGCAAGCCCCATGCGCCAGCTTTGGTGATCCGCCCAGGACCAGTACTGGTTGTCAGATCTGATTCAGCCGCTGTTAACTCATTGACTATATACTCAACCGCTTCTTTACCACGCACAATAGTGGAGATGTCGCTTGGTTTCTCTTTGATAAAGACCACATTAAATAAATCAAGTGCGAGCAAATTATAAAAAGCCCTCATCGCTCTTGCTTCTGCTAAGTACACTTTAGCATTGGCGTCTTTATTTGCTGGCAATGCATCAATAGCTGTAACAGCCCTGGATATACTTTGCACCAATAAGTTCCATGTATTTCTTACGTTAGGATCTGTACTTGTGGTTTCATGCCTGTGCAGGGAGAGATAAATACCATTATCACCCCAATCGGTCCCTCCGCGGTAAGGCAGGATCGCTTCGTCGGTAGAAATTTCCTGTAAAGAAAAATAATTGGTATGCTGATATATGTTTGGAAGAAGTGCGTATACCGGGGCTATAAGGCCATCTGCAATTTGTTTATCAGTTTGCCCTGTAGTTGATGATTCATCCAGGATTTCTTCTTCCAGCTTAGAACAACCCGCTACAAACAGTCCAACAATCAAGATAGAGAGATATGATAATTTTTTTTTCATTGTAATATTAATTTTAGAATGTTACCTGTAATCCAACGATAATGGAACGAGCTTTTGGATAGGTCAGGTAATCGATACCATAAGATAAAATGCCATTCATTTGACGGTCTGTATTTACTTCCGGGTCAAATCCATCATAGTCGGTACTCAACCAAAGATTTTGACCGGTGACAGAGCACCTGATCTGGGAAACCCATTTACTAATCCCCAAACGATGTACATTCAAAGTATAGCCAATATTCAAATTATTTAGACGGAGATAAGAGCCATTTTTCAGATAACGGGTACTTACCGGTGCTGCATTGTTTACCGATTCGTTGGGATACTGTAATGCTTCAGTAGTCGTATTGATGCCTTTGAAAAGTCGCAACTTGTAAAAATATGCGTTGGCCGTATTGTCATAGATCTTATTACCTGATACACCATTGAAATTTACTGTAAGATCTACACCCTTATAAGCCAGGTTACCAAACAAGTTGTACATCAGCTTTGGTAATGCAGAACCAGCAGCGATGCGGTCCTTATCAGAGATTATTCCATCACCATCTACATCCCTGAAGGTGCTTAACCCATTGTTATCAAAGCCTGTAAATTCTTTCAGGAAAAAGGTTCCAATTGGTTCATTATTGATATAACCATTGATCGTAGCAGAAGTAAGTCCGGAACCGGAAGCAGAACCTGAAGTAATAACAGAGTAAGGAGAATTTTTAACCACATTGTCAATCACACTAAAATTACCACCCACACCATAAGTAAGATCCCTTCTTGTTGTATGGCGATAGGCAAGGTCAACCTCAATACCCTTATTGGTAATGGTCATGTCCTTCACATTAGTCCAAACAGTTGTGGCAGGTTGTATCGGATCGGCAGGTATTACTTCCAACAATATATTGTCTGAAACTTTTCTGAACACATCTACGGAACCAGACAGATCACCCTTCAATACTGCAAAGTCAAGACCTGCATTCCACTGATCTGAAACCTCCCATTGAATATCAGGATTAGCCAGTCTGGTAAAAGTAGTACCAGCAGGATAGGAACCATCATTGGATAAAGGATAACTGTTGGATGCCGAAACAGTAGAAGTATAGAGTGCCTGCGTAATTTTGGATGGTATTTCCTGGTTACCGGTTAGCCCCCATCCTGCCCGTAATTTCAGATTGCTGAATACATTATCTCCCATAAATTGCTCTTCAGAA
The DNA here is from genome assembly GCA_966674115.1 of uncultured Chitinophagaceae bacterium. Taxonomy (GTDB): domain Bacteria; phylum Bacteroidota; class Bacteroidia; order Chitinophagales; family Chitinophagaceae; genus Flavisolibacter. Next base: position 31,838 of record CBKWHA010000017.1, on the reverse strand, counting down.
ATTTTCCAACCTGCAGAGAAAGAAGGGAAGTATCCATATTTATTGTTAGATCCGAACTTGGAAGAGCCGTCTGCACGGAAATTGACAGTAAGCAGGTACCTATTATTAAAAGAATAATTGATCCTTCCAAAAAAGGATTGTAATTCATTCTTAAGCGCGTAACCACCCGGCTTATTATTAGCAAGGGTCAATTCCTGGCCCATTCCCGGGTTATAGATCGGTTCCACTGGAGATATAGGAAACTTGTTGATGCTAAAGTTTTTTCCCTGTAAGAATATCTGCTGATACGAATGCCCAGCCAAAGTGGAAAGTGTATGGGCGCCGACCCTGAAATCATAAGTAAGATAGTTCTCGATCAGTCGATTGCTATTGGACGTATTGTAAGTTTCCAGTCTTCCATCACGTTGTGGTACTGTGCTTGGAAGCGACTGAATATCTCTTACCGCAGTAGAATTATCAATACCAAAATTCAACCGGTAGGTTAACCCTTCTATAATTTTTAAAGAAGGTGAAATGTTTCCAATTACCCTATTGATTTTTGTTATATCCTTTTCCCTGTCGAATGTCAGGAGCGGATTATTAAGGTCCTGGTAAACAGCAGGATTGCCTGCCGAATCGTAAGCAGCATAAGTTGGATTGTTTGCCAGCGCATCACCTATTACGCTAGATATAGGAGGTCTTGAATTATTGGTATGCGTAGCATTCAGATTCGCTTCAATTGTTAAACGGTTATCCAAAAGCTTTTGCGTCACATTAAAGCGCCCGCTGTAACGGTCAATATCATTTTTCCTGATGATACCTTGCTGCTTTTGCATATTGAAAGCAGCATAATAAGTTAACTTATTAGCACCTCCACTTAAGGAAAGATTATGTTCCTGTGTAATCGCATTACGCGTTATTACATCCTGCCAGTCGGTATTGGCATTTTTATCCACCAATGTTCCATTCATTTTTGCTACTTCTGCACGATATTGGTCAGCACTGAAGATATCAATTTTTCTTGCAAGTTCTGAGAACCCAATACTTGTGTTATAAGAAAGAGAAGAAGCACCTGCTTTGCCTTTTTTGGTTGTAATAATGATCACACCATTGGCACCTCTTGCGCCGTAGATAGCAGTAGCGGAAGCATCTTTCAAAACATCTATAGATTCAATATCCTGCGGGCTCATGAAATTCAATGGATTACCAGCACCTCCAGTACCTGAATTGTCTAATGGCAAACCATCAATCACAAAAAGTGGCGTACTTCCTGTTCTCACACCACCCGGACCACGAACAGTAATGTTTATGGCGGCTCCAGGCTCACCGGTAGAAGAAGTCACATTCACACCGGCCACTTTTCCCTGAATCAACTGCTCGGGAGAGTTTACAATACCCTTATTAAATGCTTCGCTTTTTATAGATTTAACAGCACCGGTCACATCTTTTTTATTTTGTGTGCCATATCCCATTACTACAACGTTGGCCAGATCGGAAGTGGAAATCTGCATCGTAACATGAATGGTAGTTCTTCCATTTACGGTAACTTCCTGGGTTATAAAACCAACATAGCTTATAACCAGGATGGAATTACCGTTTGGAACGGCAATACTGAAATTTCCATTTACGTCCGTTGTGCTGCGCTTGTTCGTTCCTTTAACAGTAACAGTAGCACCGGGCAATGCAATATCTCCCGGCTGTATTACCCTGCCGCTTACAATTAATTCATTTTGCCAGTTGTTAATGGTTTGATTGTTAGTTTCAGACCCTGAGGATGAGTAAGAAAGAAAAGAAATGGCCAGGTATATACACAACCTAACCAACAGAGTCGAACGATTTTTCCATTTCATCACTATATAAAATTTTGCGGCAAAGGTTAATGATGGAATTAGTCCGTATACCAGTTTACGATTTCGTAATGTTTATTTAAGCCAGAATAAACATTATGATAACCAAACATTAATGTTCACCTGTACCAGAAGATTTTACCTTGCGGATTTACTCTGTTTTATACTTCTATAATTTATATGAGAATTTCTCTTTTCCTGATCCTATGTTCTATAGTGTTGCAAGTGGATGCACAAGAATTGAACCCTGGACCAATCAAGAAGCATTCACACAATGATTATGAACAGCCACACCCGTTTCAAACAGCTTACGAGCATGTTTTTGAATCAATAGAAGCAGATATTTTTCTTAGCAACGAGAAATTGCTGGTAGCGCATGATATTGCAGGCTTGAAAGCGAATCGTACCCTGGAAGAATTATATATACGTCCCATATCCAAAGCTATCAAGCTGAATAAAGGCAATATTTATCCTGATCCTGGCAAATCGTTACAGCTTCTCGTCGATATTAAATCAGAGGCCCATACAACACTAACATCACTCATACATTTACTCAAACGTTATCCTGAAATTATACATTGCCCCAGCATTACTATTGTCATAAGCGGCAATCGGCCTTCCGAGGATGATTATAGCAAGTATCCCTCTTTTATTTATTTTGATGGCAGGCCAGATAAAGATTACGATGAGCACACACTTAAAAGAATAGCATTAATCAGTGATGATTTTCACCGCCATTCTGGATGGGATGGGCAAAATGATTTACCTGTTGCAGAAAAAAACAAACTAAACCAACTGATTAAAAGGGTCCATCAGTTACACAAACCTATAAGATTCTGGGGCAGTCCTGATGCACCTGCAGCCTGGAAACAGTTAATCGAATTAGGGGTTGACTATATCAATACCGACCATATTGAAGAGCTGTCTGCTTTTATACATGATTTTAAAATCAGTCAAATACAACTCCATAATGACAGTCTGGCTTTGATGCCTTACAACCGGATCATTCAAAGTGCAGGAAAGGTAGTCCGGTACGGGGATCCTTCATTAGAAAATCATGCATTGGATATCGCCTCTTTACCCAACGATGATCTTGTAGTGGTTGAAGACAGATATGGTATCGCTACCCTTAACATTACTACAGGGAAGATTCCAGATCGCTTTACCTATACAGAACATCCTGATTTCAAAAAATTGGTAAGTACCTATTCTGGCATTAAAGTTTTTACCGCAGGGAATAAAACTTTTATTATATGGAGTGCTGCCGAAAGAGACGGTGGTCAAGCCTTTCTGCTGTATGCAGAATGGGCAGGAAAAATAAAGAATACGCGAAGCATTACATTAGAGAAAAAATTACCTGCCAATAATGCCATCCCTAATGACATCTATGTTGAAAAAGCTAATAGCGACTTATTCCTATATATTGTGCTGAACGGGAACAATGAATTATGGAAAATGCGTTGGTCGGACAAGTCTGTGGTATGGAAATCGGAAACAGGTGTGGCCCCTTATGGGATTACAAAAGCCAACGGATACCTTTATGTAACGAACTGGGCCGGGCCAATTGCTTCAGACAGTACAAAAGAAAGAGCAGGAGTCCCCTGGGGTTTGGCTTATACCGATCCAAAAACCGGTGCCACCGCAATGGGAACAGTCTCTATTTTCCGTCCTTCTGATGGTAAGCCGATTAAAGAACTGAAGGTAGGCTTACATCCTAATGCTATTCTGGCAAGCAATGATGGAAAATATGTTTATGTCTGCAATGGATCCAGCGATAATATATCTGTTATCAATACGCAATCCAATACTGTAGTTGAAACTATTGCTACGGGCATTTTCAATTCAATGAATCAAAAGGAAGGCAGTACGCCCAATGGACTGGCATTAAGCGCGGATAACAATTACTTGTATGTATCCAATGGTATGGATAATGCTGTTGCTGTAATCAGGTTAAGGAAAAGCACCCGTGACCATAATAAATACCAGTCGCAGATAATAGGATACATTCCTACCGAGGCTTATCCAGCAGGACTGTTGGCCAAAAAAAACAAGCTTATTGTAGCCAATTTAGAATCGTCTGGTGCTGATGTGATAGCCCCTGAAAAAAATGCAAGATCAATACATCAGCAACTTGCATCTGTCAGTATCATCCCTGTGCCCAGTCCTACAGCACTGACTGATTATACCAAACAAGTACTTGCCCAAAACATGGCTGGCAGACTGGAAATGTCGCTCTTACCTCCCAGGAAAAATATAGCACCACAACCTGTACCCCAACGTTTTGGAGAACCTTCAGTTTTTAAACATGTTGTGTATATTATCAAAGAAAATAAAACCTACGATCAGGTATTAGGAGATATGCCAAAAGGCCGCGGAGATAGTAGTTTGTGTGTGTTTGGTAGAAATATTACCCCCAACGTACATGCTTTGGCTGATCAATTTGGCTGGATGGATAATTATTATGCCTCCGGTAAGTCCAGCGCAGAAGGACACCAATGGACCGATGCAGCCATGGTTTCAGACTATGTGGAGAAAAATGTAAGAGCATGGATTAGAAGCTATCCGCACAGGCAGGAAGACGCCCTGGTGTACAATAAGTCAGGGTTTATATGGAACCAGGCTTTGGATCATGGCAAAACGGTAAGAATATATGGTGAAGCCTGCAGGACTATTTATGACGAAAAGTTGAAATGGTCTGACTTTTATACCTCTTATCAATCTGGCGCAAAGCCCTCGTGGTATAATACTAGTACTATACAAAGGATCAGAAGCATCATTTCACCCCAATATCCTGATTGTGACAATATGGTCTTTAGCGATCAGCAAAGAGCAACAGAATTTATTAAAGAGTGGGAAATTTTTGAACAGAATAATAATTTACCTCGTTTAATGATTCTTTCCTTACCTAATGATCATACAGCAGGCACTTCACCAGGATGGCCTACCCCTAATGCAATGGTAGCTGATAATGATTTAGCATTAGGAAGGATTATTGAAAAAATCACTAACAGCAAGTATTGGGACTCCACAGTCATTTTTGTTACCCAGGACGACTCTCAGAGTGGCTGGGATCACATTTCTGCATACAGAACAGTCGGCTTGGTGATCAGTCCTTATTCGAAACCAGGTGTAACCACCACGCATTATAACCAAACATCGCTTGTACGCACTATAGAACAAATCTTGGGCATTCCTCCGATGAATGTGATTGATGCCACAGCAACGCCCTTGTTTGATTGTTTTGAACCCATAAAGAAAGAAATAAGGTACACTGCAAAGCCTAACAATATTCCTTTAGATCAAATGAATAAACCATTGACACTTCTAAGAGGAAAAGAAAGAGCCCTTGCACTGGAGTCATTGAATGAATTGTTCAATGAAGTAGATGGAGGAAAAGACGATGCTATGAACAGAATCATTTGGTTCTATACAAAAGGCAATCAAAAATATCCTGTCATTAAGAAATAGCCATCTTTCTCTTAATCAAACTTTTACAATGCAATAAATCCAATACTCTGGACACATGTGCTTTAAGAGGTTATTGAAAGGCAAAACCAGTAAGACTACTGGTTTTGGTAAAGGCCGGTCTAAATAACCGGTTCTATGACGAGAAAAGATTACTTTTTTCGTTTGACATATTGATGGAAAATTAAGTACCAACAAACATATGCCTTTAGGGCATTAAACTTATTTTTAATCATAGAAAAAGGATTTGTACAAATTTCAACAAGCAATATAAATGAATGGTTAACCCAATATTACCATAAGGAAAACTTTGTTAGGTGGATATGGTTTATAGCCAGATAAATTATTGATTGTAATGGGCTTCTCTTTGCTCTTCCTCATTGTCCATTTTTGGTCCCTGTTGAATTTTTCTCCAGTCAATGGTTCGATTGTAACGGTTCATAGCTTTTTGTGGATCAAAGACTCTTTTATCAGGGAAGACCAAAGTATATGGCGTGTAGTTGGGTTGACTGGTAAAGAAGTCCTGCAATAAAGAAGCAGTAACATCATACTGGTTCACATAATCGATCCCCAAAATATTGTAAATAACTTTCAGAATAGACCCAAAGTTGGCATGAGTATGCGAAATAAAACCACGCTTTACATACGGGCCCGCCATCATGAGTATGCTGCGATGAGCATCCAAATGATCCACACCTCCTTGCGGATCATCTTCGGTAATGATCACCAACATATGCTTCCAGTATGGTGTACGTGATAAGAAGTGAAGTATTCTTCCAACAGCCAGGTCATTATCAGCCATATAGGAATGCAAATAAGGATAACCGTCATCAGGACGTGAAGCAGCACCATGATCATTAGGCACCTGCATGGCTATAAATTGCGGCATTTCCTCTTGACCGGTTAACCACATTTTTGTAAACTCTTCTTCAAACTGCTCCATGCGGAACTGGTCAGGTATGTTCGTGTTATAGCCAGCATAGTTATGGCTTGTCCGTTTCCACAGGGCTTTCTGCATGGGCACCATCACGCCATGGGCTGCGCCAGTAGCCGTATCATACCATTCTTCCCGAACATGGGCAGTTTCATTGGCTTCCCCAAAATTGTAGAAAGAAACCTTGTTTCTTTCCAATGCTTCCCAAAGCCCGCCGATCTCGGCATAATCTTCCGGGTCCATGCTCCCTGTTGAACCAGGGAAACGGCGACCAGGAGCTTTAGAAAATATCTTGGCCGTTTTGCTTACACTGGAATTGGTTTCCACCCATTCATTCGGTATTACGCCAAGCATCCAGTGATGACCGTGAATGGAAGCATCGCTATCGCAATAGAAATTATCTGAATAGGCAAACTCTTTTGCCGCCTTATGGTGATTAGGCATCACATCTGCATTTTCCAAAGAATCACCTTTGCCATTCACCTTTACATTTACACCAAAACGTGCCAGTGTAGCATCGCCCTTACCCCCTTTCAACTGGCCTAAAACTTCGTCATAAGTTCTGTTTTCCTTGGTAATGTACACAATGTGTTTTATCGGACTTTTCCTGCTGCCGGGCAAAGGTGGCAAGGGATTTTTTGCATCGTCATGGAGCGTAACAACTTTAAAGGTATTGTCTACAACTTGCTTTGTATAAGCTGACAGTTGCACGGCATCGGGCATTTTAATTTTTTGAAAGGTGGCAAGTTGTATGTCACCTATGTAAGTTCCCTGCACCGGTTTTACAAAGTTGTTGCCGCCGTTCGGTCCTGCACCATATCCACGACAACTAATTACATAGATTTCATCTTCATCATTTGAAAGTAAAACCCTGGCAGGTCCCCAGCCAGCAGGTATCAGTCCCTTTGTCAATTTCTTTTCAACATCAATGACAGCTATTGCATTGAAACCCAATAAGGCCACATACAAAGTCTTTTCATCTTTACTAAGCGCGATCCCAAAAGGCAATAAACCTCTGTACTTATCAATACGGGCATCTACTTTTATAGGGATATGACCTACAATTTTATGTTGGTGAAAATCAATGATGGAAATGTTATCGTTAGTAGCATTGGTTACATACGCATATTGATTGCCTACAGCTATTGAATTAGGGCTTGCGCCACCCACTACTTCAGCATCTTCAACCATCTGACCTATCTGATGGCCGGTCTTAAATTTATCTATTATCTTATTGGTAAAAAGGTCAATGGTAAACACGCTCATAGCTTCAGGAGCAAGCGGACTTCCCACACCTGGAATTTTTCTGCTTTCCACCACGGTACCTTCAATCGATTCTTTTGTATTGTCCCCGTAAGGATGCCAGGGAATCAACAGAGAATCATAATTCTTTGCAGAAGCACCCTCTATCAATGGATATTCATACATGCCTACATTGGCTACAAATGCTGTTTTTTTATCGGGGCTTAGCGCCAAACCAAATGGCTGACGACCTACTTTGATGGAGGCCGTAATTTTTTTTGTATGCAAATCAATACGGACTAACCGGAAATTTCCCCTGTCAAGAACCAACAATTCATTTCTGTTCTCATTGAACAAAAGATCTGAGGTAAAACTTTCCTCGTAAATAACGCCATCAACCTCACCATTCAAAGAAATAGAATCAAGACGTTGCTTTTTATCAATATCATAAATTACAACAGCCCCATTATCGCCACCACTGAGAAAAACTGTTTTCGAATCCGAGGAGAAAGCAACACCTAAAAATGAACCGTTGGAAAGGGGCGAAGCAATGGTGCCGTCATAACTGGGGACTCTTGTGTGACCTAATGAATTGACATCTATGATTGTAAATACGCCGTTATGCAACGTAACTATTTTTCTGCCGTCCGGCGAAAGCGCCATACCAAATGGATCATGGGTGATGCGAATGACTTTACCAGCAGGCGTTACGTAGCGGCCACTGGGGAGAATGGATATCCCATTAGTATCGATTCTATTATAAGCCTGCCCTGCAGGAACAGTAAGTACCTTAACCTTTTTTAATTGCGCAGAAGCAACAAAAAAAATGAGCGATAAAAGAATGCTTAAGCAGAAGCTAACATTTTTCATGAAAAGGATTATTCGTTTACTAAGTTAGTGAAACAGTGTCAGCCATTGTGCATTAATATGGCAAACATGTTACTGATAGTAAAGAAACAGTAGAGCAAAATTAAAAGAGTGAAAAACCACATTATGGCAAATGAAAACTTATCCAGGATATTGAAAATTTTCTTCATCATGCCCCGAAATAAAACCTACCATGTTAACAAATCATAAAATACAAATTAAGAAATGAATAATCTTGTACTTATTAAGTTTATATTAAGCAATTGCTCCTACATGAGTCTTTTGAAAAAGAATTAAAACTTTGTTATATGACAAAGCAATTCAAACTCGTTTCATTTGTATTGGCATTCACCATGCTAATCAAAAACGCTGCTGCACAAACGCTTGCAGAGCTGGAAAAAAACAGGGTGCGACTTCCAAACGGATGGTCATTAACACCTGTTGGGAAAAACATCAATGTTGGGGACCTGCCTTTGAATCTTGTTATCAGCAATAACAAAAAGTACATTGCGATAACGAATAATGGTCAGAGCACCCAGACGATCGACCTGATAGATCTCAGGTCAGGTAAAAGACTTGACAGTATCATTATTGCCAAGTCGTGGTATGGGCTTGCCTTCAGTAAAGATGACCAATTTATATATGCATCGGGAGGCCACGACAACCAGGTAAATAAATACCAGTTGATCAAAAACAAACTTCAATTGATTGATTCCTTTGTATTGGGAAAGAGATGGCCCAACCGAATCGGGACTGCCGGATTAGATATTGATGAAACTACTCACAATAAATTATTTGTCGTAACGAAGGAGGACAATAGCTTATATGTATTTGATCTGAAAACAAAAAAGATACTAAATAAGGTTTCATTGGGCTTTGAAGCGTATACCTGCAAGTTGTCGCTCGATAAAAAAAACCTTTATATCAGCTCGTGGGGCGGCAGCAAATTGCAAGTATATAATATAGCGCAACAAAAGATCTCTGCAGAAATTCCTGTGGGAAGTCATCCCAATGAGATCTGCCTCAGTAAGAACGGAAAACTTTTGTTCGTTGCCAACGCCAATGACAACTCTGTTTCTATTATCAACACCAGTACCAATAAGGTTATTGAAACCCTCAATGCCGCATTATACCCTGCAGCGCCTAGCGGATCCACAAGTAATGGACTTGCTCTAAGTGAGGATCAGAAAACACTTTATATAGCTAATGCAGATAACAACTGCCTTGCCGTTTTTGATATCAGCACGCCTTCAAAAAGTAAGTCGAAAGGCTTCATACCTGTAGGCTGGTATCCAACCAACGTAAAGATATTCGGCAATAACATCTATGTTACCAATGGAAAAGGCTTATCCTCCCTTGCCAATCCAGATGGTCCCAATCCAGCAGTGAAAAACCAGGTAGTGCTTGGCCACCAGGGCGACAGTACCCGGCCCCGTAAAATCCAATATATTGGCGGGTTGTTTCATGGAACATTAAGTATTATAAAGGAGCCTGCGGCTGCCCAGTTAAGCATCTATTCACAGGCTGTATATCATAACACGCCTTACACAAAAACAAAGGAATTGCTTGCAGAAGGAGAACCTGGCAGTCCTATTCCTATGAAAGTTGGCGACCCCTCTCCCATCAAACATGTGTTTTATGTTATTAAAGAAAACAGGACCTATGACCAGGTGCTCAGTGATGTAGCAGGAGGTAATGGAGACACCAGTCTACTATTATTTGGAGAAAGGATCACCCCCAACCAGCACAAGCTCGTTAAGGAATTTATTTTGCTGGATAACTTTTATGTTGATGCGGAAGTGAGTGCTGATGGTCATAACTGGAGCATGGGTGCTTATGCTACTGATTATCTGGAAAAGACATGGCCTTCCAGTTATGGGGGAAGAGGTGGCACCTATGGTGGAGAAGGAGAACGTAAAATAGCGAATAACAGGGATGGATTTATTTGGGACCATTGTGCCAGGAACAAAGTAAGTTTCCGTACTTACGGTGAATTTGTTGAGGAGGGTGGCCCTACTCTGGACATTTTGAAAGGTCATGCTGCACCATACACTCCATACAATCTGAAAGTAAGGGATACTACTAGATTTTATCAATGGAAAAGAGATTTTGATTCACTGGTTGCTGCCAATGCAGTGCCCCAACTTACCACGTTGCGTTTTGGAAATGATCATACTGAAGGTATGCGTGCCGGATGTGCCACGCCATTTGCCCATGCTGCAGACAATGACCTGGCTGTAGGCATGTTCATTGATTATTTAAGTAAAAGTCCTGTTTGGAAGAATAGCATCGTATTCATACTTGAAGATGATGCCCAAAACGGGCCAGATCATGTGGACGCCCATAGAAGCACTGCCTATGTTGTGGGACCGTATGTAAAAAGGCGATCCATTGACCACACCATGTATTCAACTTCAGGCATGTTAAGAACCATTGAATTAATATTAGGAATGCCTCCAATGACACAATATGATGCGGCAGCTACTCCTTTGTGGAGATGTTTTACAGATAAGCCTGACTATACTGTTTTTGATCATCTTCCTGCAAATGTTGACCTGAATGATAAGAACCCATCAAAAACACCATTGGCTATCTTCTCTGAACAATTTGACTGGTCAAAAGAAGATGCGGTACCAGATTTGACTTTCAATGAAATTTTATGGCAGGGCATTAAGGGCAAACCTGCTCCTTCGCCAGTTCGTGCTGCTTTTTTGAAGAGGAATCATAAAGAGGACAGGGAGTAGGAATTGGAATTGACAATGGACTATAAGCAATAGGCAATTAAGGAAAAAAGATATGTCTATTTAAATAAAAAGGCCGCAAGCGTGCATTCTTGTGGCCTTTTGTTTACCAGTTAAAGAAGCTTACAACTTCTTCTAAAGATTAATTGAAGCTGAAAGCCAAGCACTTCTACCCACACCATTAATACCTGAGCCATGGGTACGGTAATCCGTATTCAGTAAGTTTTGTAAGCCTATATTCAACTTTACAAATTGAAATTGGTAACCTGCATAAAGGTTTATTACTTCCCACCCTGGTGTACCGCCTTTTGGGATACGGTTATCATCCTTGTCTCCCTGTGCCAACCTATCCTGTTCTGAAGCATACAATAGCTCAAACACTCCAAACAACTTTTGGAGTTTGTATTTGATCATTGCACTTCCGTTTAAAGGAGGAATGCGGCGCATGGGTTCATTCTTAGTAAGATTTTGACCATAGGTATAAGACACAGCACCGCGTACAGACAGTCCTTTACATACATTCCAGTTCACTTCTGCTTCAGCACCCTTGATATATGCCTCTTCTACATTTTCTTTTTGATATACCTGATAGCCATTAATTACCTGTCCATTTACCTTGATCCTAGTTATCAAATTTTCAAGGTGCATATAATAAGCGGCTATAGTAGCAGCCAATTTCCTTGATTGCAATTTATACCCCAATTCCACCTGCTGTGAATGCTCAGGCTTGAGATCTGATGTTGGCACTTCATAACGAAAATCAACAATACCCAGCGTACCCATGTCATCTACATTAGGAGCCCGGTAGCTGGTGTTCCATGCAGCATACAAATGATGCAACCTGTTTAGGCTATACTGTATAGCGGTATTGTATACCAGTGCAGCAGGAGTAAGGTTCAATTTTCCCAAAGTAGTATCAGTTATGCCGATAGAGAATTGATTATAACGCAAACCAGTTTCTACATTTACTTTATTGAATTGAAAATGGTGCAGGCTGAACAATGAATAGTTTCCATAACCAGAACCATCCGGATAAAGCCCCCGCTTTGCACTTTTTGCTTCAGTTTGCGTATTGATATCTTCCCTTGTACTATACACTTTATCGTAGTAAAGATCCGCACCTGAGTTGGCTGTCCACCAGGATTTGATCTGGGAAAATACATCAATCGTTAATCCAACCGTGTTGATTTTATCTCTTTCCTTACGCAATTCATTACTATTATTCTTACGACTATTCCTTTGCTCTATGCTATTTTGTAGCGAGGCAACAACATTGATGTCCTTTATTGCTCTATTGTTCGTTGTCCAATTCACTTTGGCATACGTCATTCCTCTTTCCTGAGGGCTCATTTCGTTGAGGGCATAATTTTCCAGCTTCACTTTATGATAAACCGGAACATTCTGCTGCTTAAGCATCTGATGCGCCAGTGTTAACTGAACATTTGATTTCAAACGAAATTTTGTTTTTACATCCAGTGCCAGTTCTTTATAGCCTGAGGGCGATTGCCTTCCTGTTGTATCGCCACCAATGAGATCTCCAAAGTTGCGGTAAGTTGCTCCAATTTGTGCCGCAAACTTCTGTGCGCTATAGGAAGCTTCTCCCCTCACCGTTTTTTCCATATCACCAGACATGTATTTACCAGTTGCTTTTGCCTGCCAATTGCTCTTTGCGTTTGAGAAAGCTGGCTCGTTGGTAAAAACCTGTATCACGCCACCCAAGGCGTCTGTTCCGTATTGTACCGAACCTGTTCCTTTAGCCACTTCAAGCTTATATATGCTGTAAGGATCTATTGTATTCAAATATTGGTTTGGACCATAACGAAACGTTGAATTATTCAGGCGAATGCCATCAACAAGGATCAATGTTTGGTTACCAGTAAGTCCCCGTAAAAAGGGAGAGCCACCGCCATGGTTGGTTTTTTGAACAAATACACCATTCACTAACGTTAATGCTTCCGGAGTAGTTCTTGATCCAAAATCATTTAATTCACCTTGCCCCAGAACATGCACACTATAAGGAATCAAGTATTGTTTTTGTGCTAATCGCTGTGATGTAATCACTAATGAATCCAATTGTTTAACAGTCGTATCCTTTTGTGCCTTGACAGACAAAAATGCAAACAGCACACTGCTTCCAAGAAAAATTCTTTTACTCATTCTTATATTTATTTAATCTTTCTCCTTTTAAAACTTAAGATAGGCACGACCATGTAGTGTAGGCGTTGTTGCATGTGGAGAAAAGGATATACAATTTAGGGCTGGAGTAATTAAACTTTATGACGCTTTCAGTAATGAAGTAATTTCGTCTATATTAATTTTCCCCAAATAAGGTTCCAGCTTTTTGAGGGAAGTAAAGCATTTTACCTGGTTGATCATATTGCTTTCCACATCATAATAGACCTCAACATAGTAAGTACACAATGCGTACAAAGCTACTTTTACATTTCCTTTATGAATGCATACATCAAGATAAATCCCTTTATCGTTTACATAACGAATCTGGAAATGTATATCCGCCTTCTTGAACTGATGAGCTGAAAGCATATAATACTTTTTACATAATAACTTCCTTATCTACTAGAATGTATCATATCCAGAAAAATACAAGTCATAATTCTCCTCATCCTCTCCAGAGTCATCCTCTTCAACAATGTCCTTTAAAAGTTCTTTCTCATTTCCTTTATATTCCGGATATGCATCACATATAAATTCTTTAGCTGAATATATCTTTATTGGAAGTGGTTTTTTCGTGAAAATATTTGGATTATAAACCATTATTATAGGTAAATTTCTTTATTAATATGCTACAAAGAAAAGCATGCAATGTTAAGAGAGTTTTAAGCGCCGGTTAAAATATGTTTATTATTTTATTTAATTTTTACTTAGTGAACGTTTTCGGATTAGGCTAATAGAATAACTTCTGTAAATTCATTTCCAAACCTGTCGGTAGCTTTTACTTTAATTTCTTTAGCACCAGGGGACGGTTTGGCAAAAAACAAATGGTCGGTTTGCGTTGGCTCAACAAATTTGTGTTTTTTTGGCATATCTGCTCCGGCATACAGTTCTACAGCCCAAGGATCTAAAGTGGTGCGTTGTTCCATGGTTCCCTTTAAAAGTCCGTCTTCGTACCACTGCACCTTCCACTCCGGATCCCAGTTCCATACATTCGCAACGATCTCATCCGCATTATCTTTTAGTCTTCCTTTTTCATAAATGCGCAACTGATGTTCTTTAGCTTTACCGGTTGATTTATAATACCATTTTATTTCACTTCCCTCCACTTCGTAAACACCATAGCCATTAGGAGTGCCATCGCTACAAATAGGGCCAGTCCACCAGGCTCCGCAAACAGTGCCATGCACATGCTCTATCACAGATCCGTCCTGCCATTTTTCGCTTACATGCGTATGACCGGACATAATGTGTGCATTGAAAGGGGCCAAAATCTTATACAACTGTTTACGATTCGATACCGTTCCACCAAATTCCTCTTCCTTATTATTTCTTCTTGCAGCACCGGTGTTCGTAGGTATGTGTACATTTACAACCACTGTTGACCCTGGTTTTACCAGCGCTAAGTCCTGTTCCAACCAGTGCAACTGGTTTTCGGTAAGATAGCCAATGTATTTTTTGGCATTACCCACAAAGAAAACATCATCCAGTACCACGTAGTGGATTTCACCACGGTTAAAGGAATAGTATGTAGGTCCAAATTGCTGCTTGAAAGTTTCAGCCGAGGCTTCATCTGCCCGGGCATCAAGATCCATATCGTGGTTGCCGATCACATTAAAAAAAGGAATGCCGGAGATTTCAATGGCCTGCTTGTAATCATCAAATAGCTCAAAATGATCCCAAACCAGATCACCACAACCAACACCGTGAAACAAAGTTCCCTGAGGGTAAGATTTTACCAGTTCAGCCAAATCAGGTGCAGACTGCGTTTTTAATAATTCTGCATCTTTTTCAGAAATGATCTGCGGATCGGCCCATACTACGAAGTTGTGTTTACGGTCGTCCACAGAGAGTTTTTCCAGTGCAAAGTCCGACTTGAAAACACCATTCTGTTTTGTAATAGGGTTATAGAACTTAGTAACTCCCTTGTCATTGGGAAAAGCATATCCGGAAGGAATGCTGATGTATACAAATTCGGCTGTGTTGTTACTTAACAACTCATAATAACCATTCTTGTCGGTACTGGTTACATTCACTCCATCAGTTACTGCTACACCTGCAATGCCTTTGCCGTTGCTATGTACTCGGCCTTTGAGGGCAAGATTAGAAAAGCCAAGGTTTTGCTTCTTACGAGAGGGAGTTACATTTACAATGGCGTCAGGAATGGCAAATGCCGCACCGGCAAATCCAAAATTCTTTAGAAAGCTTCTTCTGTTAAACATCTGCTTTTGTATTTTATTTTTCCCACCACAATTTGGTGTTGATATTATCCTCTCCCAAAGCTGCAACAGCGGCTTTATAGTTTTCGATGTTGTTGGTTTGAATGCTTATAGGATAGCGAAAGCGAACGGGCATTTTGCCACCATTCATCATACCACTGGAAACCGGCAGTACAGGCAGGCCGGTACGGCGATATTCAAACCATTGCTGGTAATCTACAAAGAACAGTGCAAAGTACTTCTGCAGGAGGATGCGCTCCAGTGTACCATCATAAGCACCAGGACCAGAAGTAAGATAGTTAGCCGGAACAGTCAGAGACCATTGTTCTATGGCTGCTTTTACACCTTTCTCATAAGCTGCTTTTGCGGCAGCAGTATTACCTGTACGTTGCTCTACTTCTGCTTTAATAAACTCCACTTCAGCATAAGGCATAATATAGTTGGACATAGGAGCCGTTACTAAAGCAATGGAAAGGTTGGAGGGCGTATAATTGAATGAGGCTTCGTTACCATAGCCACTTGGAATACCTTTATAACCAATTGAAGCACCGGACAGGTCCTTCGCAGCGGTTGCAAACTTTGCCAGGCGCGGATCATTCAACGCCATCAAATTGTCGATGAAGAAGGATGACGCGGCACGGAAGGTGGTAAAGTCAATAGCTCGGCCCCAGGGTGAAACAAGAGGTGTAATACCAGTCAGCTTCAGCACAGCCGCTTCTGTGTTAGCAGTAAACACAGGATAAGTAGTTGGATTATCTATTATGATGCGCAACTTGTTCCAGCTATCCATCTCAGCACGCTTGGATACACGCAGGAGCAAGCGCATTTGCAGTGAATTACAGAACCTCCGCCAGTTGGCAACATTGTTGGCATACATGATATCAGTACCATAGATCATTGCCTTATTGGCACTAAATAGCTTATTAGCTGAATCGAGGTCACCGATCAATCTATTATATATTTCCTGTTGTGTGTTGAATTTTGGACGGTACAGGCCTTCATCACCACGGCCAGCTTCCTCCATAGGCACATCGCCAAAGCAGTCTGTGAGGTTTGAATAGATCCATGCATTCAGGGTCATGGAAATGGCCTGGTAAGTAACATCTCCAGCAGCAACGGATGCTTCGTTCATTTCTTTTACATTCTTCAACCAGCGGTAATAAGCGTTCCAGGTTGAGTTGCCCGTATTCTCCGTTACATCATAGCGGTGAATACCACCCGACACGCTGGGATAAGGCAGCGATACCTGCATCAGACCAAAGGTGATATCATTAGCGCGCTGCATATTAAAGGCTGATACTTCATACAAAATAGGATTGAGCAAAGTACCCGGACTGATCTTATCAATACGGTTCGGGTCTGTGTTGATCTCTTCAAAGTTCTTGGTACACGAAACCAGCAGACTGTAAAGAGCAATAAGGCCTGTGGTGAATATATTGATTCGTTTCATTGTCTTTTGTTTATAGTTTATGATTTGGAGCGCCAGAACACTAGAATTTCAGCGTCACATTAGCGCCGAAGGTGCGTGTAGATGGCAACTGGCCTATTTCCACACCGGGCATAATGGTAGCACCATTTAGAGCAGCAGCTTCCGGATCGAAAATCGGGAACTTGGTCCACATGGCGAGGTCGCGGCCATAGAGAGCAATGGTTGCTGCTTTGAATGCGGTTTTGCTTAAAAGTTTCTTAGAAAAGTTGTATTCAATGCGAGCCTCACGTAATTTGAGGTAGGACGCATCGAAAGAGTTTGATTCCACGTTTGCACGACGGTAGTAGTCTGCAAAATAGTCAACAGGTAATACTTTTGTAGTATTGGGAATATATTTACCATCAGTTCCCAGTACTACGCCTTCACCAATAATATAGTTCTCCTCACGGCCACGCAAGGTATGTTTCAGCTTTCCCTGCTCGGTCATCTTGTGGTGGGTTTGCGAATACACGATACCACCGTACTGGCCATCGAATAAAATGGAAGCGCGGAAGTTCTTGTAAGCAAACTCATTGCGGATACCGCCTTTCCAGTCAGCATAAGCACTACCAATGTATTGTATTTCAGCAGGGCGTTCAGGCAGGCCACTCGTTGCATTATAAATGATCTGACCTTCTGGTGTACGCAGGAATCCAAAACCATAGAGATCACCAGTAGTACCCCCTACTTTAGCCTGGTTGTAAACAACTCCGCCACCATTGTTGATTACTTGGAATTCATCCATTCCTTCTGTCAGCGACAGCACCTTGTTCCAGTTGCGAGACCAGGTAATGATACTGTTCCAGCTAAAGTCTTTGGTTTTCACAGGCTGTCCGTTCAGTACCAGTTCAACACCCTGGTTGCGCACTTCACCACCGTTCAAAGTAGCGCGGGAATATCCAGTGGAATAATCCAAGGGAACATCCAATATCTGGTTTCGGGTGAAGTTACGGTAAACAGCAAGATCCAGTCCTAAACGGCTCTTAAACATCCGCAGGTCTAAACCGGCCTCATAGGAAGTAGATATCTCTGGCTTAAAGTCCACGTTGTGTAAGGTAGTAGGTACAGAGGCTGAGGAAGCGAATTCGGAGGCACCGTAATACTTTTTGTTCTTGTAAGGGTCAGTGTCATTACCTACCTGTGCTACAGAAAAACGCACCTTAGCGAATGATATCTGCATGGGCAAAGGCAGTATCTCACTCAATAAAACACTTGCATTTATTGAAGGATAGAAAAATGAGTTGTTAGCGATAGGCAGCGTACTTGACCAATCGTTACGACCCGTAGCATCCAGGAACACCTTTTCCTTATAGCTTACTCCTGCGGTGCCATACACGCTATTCACGTTTTTGTTGGCATCCACAGTCTGCATAGTGGGATTTGCCAAACCGTTACCCAGCTTGTAAACACCAGGAATTACGAGTCCGATGACAGAACCATCAACCCTGTTATAGCGGCGCACCATGGCGTTAGCACCGGCTGAAGCAGTCATTTTGAGGTTGCGACCCAGGTTGTTTTTAAAGGATACCAACACATCGCTGTTGATCTCGTAGCGGAATATGTTTTGTTCCTTATAATAACCCTGCTTAAAGTTGGCAGAGCTGTAAGGGCGACGTTGCTGACGATCTTCGTTTGACAGGTCAATACCACTGCGCACCATTACGTTCAACTTCTTTGATATTTCATAGGTTGCCGACAATGCACCTACCATACCATGACTATTCATGCTATTGGTCATTTCATAAGCGATGAGATAGGGATTATCAATAAAAGAGCTGAAAGGATGTATCTGGTCTATTTGCTCCTTTCCAGGCTTCCAGATTGGACGGTACCAGGCAAGGTCCACATTAGGATTCTGGAAGATCATGAAGTAAGAGATCGACTGGTTGTTGTAACCTGTTGCGGGCAAATTATCACTCTTTTTATTGGTATAGTTAGCCTTGGCATTGATACGAATGCGATCTGAAATCTTGTAATTGGCACTAAAAGCTGCCGTAAGGCGTTCGTATCCAGTGTTGGGCATGATCCACTCGTTTTTAGAATGGGTTATTGAGGCACGGGCCGCACCGTTTTCATTACCACCTTCCACCGATACACTGTTGGTAATGGTGTACCCTTTTCTAAAGAAACCTTTCACGTTATCAGTATAAGGTCTCCAGGGTTGACGCTCCTTGGACTGTCCATAAACAGTTGGGTCATACTGGTAGTACATCTGGCCATCGAACTTCGGGCCGAAAGCACTTGAAGTACCTCCTGTGCTCACACCATCGGCAGAGTTTCCATATGAATAATATTTTTCACCAGCGGTATTCAGTGCTTTACCTGTTCCCTGGCCATATTCATGTTGAAAGTCAGGCCAATTGAGTACATCATTCATGCTGATGTTAGTATTCACTGTCACACCCAGCCCTTTATCCTTGCGTGCCCCAGATTTTGTAGTAATAAGTAGGGCGCCATTGGCGGCACGGCTACCATAAAGAGCTGTAGCACCTGGTCCTTTCAATACTGTGATACTTTCAATGTCATCCGGGTTAATATCGGAAATGCCGTTGCCGAAGTCAACCGGAACATCGTCTCCTGAACCTGCAGTATAGGCACTTGTCACACCCGAGGTGGTACCACTGTTATTGAGTGGAATACCATCCAGCACGATTAATGCGTTGTTACCATTTGGGTTCATCGAATTATCTCCACGTAACGAAATACGTACAGAGTTGATCGGGCCAGAACCGGTAGAGAACATACTCAGGCCGGCTACTTTGCCGGAAAGTGCATTAGACCAGTTATTAGAGCGGGCATCACTAACTGCTTTATCGCTTAGCGACTGGGCAGCATAACCCAGGGCCTTTTGCTCCCTCTTGATTCCCAAAGCCGTTACAACCACTTCATCCAATTGATCAGCCTTTTCCTTCAACTGCACTGTTAAGAAAGCAGGTTTACTGCTGCTTATTGTAAAGTCTTTGTAT
This sequence comes from uncultured Chitinophagaceae bacterium, assembly GCA_966674115.1. Taxonomy (GTDB): domain Bacteria; phylum Bacteroidota; class Bacteroidia; order Chitinophagales; family Chitinophagaceae; genus Flavisolibacter. The sequence continues at coordinate 11,938 of CBKWHA010000017.1, read as the reverse complement.
AAGCTTTCTTCGTATCCTACAAAAGTAAAACTGATGTCGTATTTATTACCAGTTACCAGCTCGTTCAAATGGAAGTTGCCTTTCTCATCTGTAATTGCGGTAAAGGTTTGGTTTCTTTCAGGTGTAATACTTTTTACTGTAATACTTACACCAGGTAAAGCCTCTCCTCTTTCAGAAAGCACTTTACCTGCTACTTCGGCCGACGGGCGCGTTTGTGCCAGCAACTGAAAGTTCATCAGAAGCAGGGCACAAAGCCCAATCCCCCATGTCAATTGAAGTTTCATTTTGTTCATTTTCATGTACATATGCTATGTGTGAAGTTTTTAAAGGGCGTAACATTTCCTGCACGCGGTATTATCGCATGGCTAATTTTTGTTTTTCACTTTTTAATTGGTATTAAAGTCGCTTATCTATTTAGCGATCTTGTTTTGGTGAAATGAAAGGGCAGTAAATAAAAGGTTTCGCATGGTTAATTTATTTTGCAAATATTGCATACTGTTGATTACCGTAAGATTAAGTGTGTGTTAAGTGATTATTATCCTGGTGTGTATTTAAGATTAAGAAATTATGACTTCATTGTAATACCAGGCCCTTTGCTTTTCGTTAAAGCTTTCTTCTTTTTTAGATTCTTGTCAATGAAGATGTAAATAATCAGTAACACTAATGATACTGCTGCAATCCATAGCAACGCTCTTTCGATTCTGCCGTTTCTTCCATACAATGCTAATAAAGTGATCAAAGGCGTTATACCGCAGAGCGTTGCTAAAATATACTTCCGGTAACTCATTTTCAACAAACCAGCTACGATACTTAATGAATCATTTGATAAGGAAGAAATGCGGGTGATAGCAATGGCTGCAAATCCATATTCTTCAATGAACCGGCTGATCTTTAGTTGTGTTTTGATGCTGATCAACTTATTGACGGTTATGGGCCCAAGCCTTCTGCCGATAAAGTATCCCACTGAAGAAGAAACAAATACACCTGTAAAAGCAAAGATAGCTCCCCATACAGGCCCATACATAATAATGGCTATCATCATTACCAAAACATTGGGAACGACAAACAGGAACATCTGCACCACCATAACCAAAATGAGCATTAGCGGTCCCGCAATTCCAAACTTAGCCACCCAGGCCTTAATGCGTGTTTCATCATCACTGGTAAGTATTTTAAAGATCTCATTAATGTTATATTGGAAAGAAGTGATCAGGAAATAACAACTGATAAGAATTACCAGGAGTGACAAAGAAATCATAAGAGGCAACTTACTCGGTTTTACCTTGTTTTCCTGTATAATTTCTTTGATTTGCATTTGCCATTATTGAATATCAATTATAGCAAATATTATACTTGTCTAAATTTTTAAAACGAAAATAGAAGGAATGAATGATGAGTATATCCATTCATTCCTTCTATTTTATAAAATGCAACAAGAAAGAAAAGATTTCTACCTGCTGATTGATCATGCCAGCCAAAGAATTATCGCCAAAATGCCCAGTTTTTGGAATAACCCGCAATAAAACCGGATTTTTTTGTTGCAACGCCTGCAATTTAGCTGCAAACTTGTAAGACTGATAAGCCGGCACCCTGTCATCATAAGCACCTGTAATGATCAAAATCGGTGGATATTGTTTTTGCCAGTTGATATTATGAAAGGGAGAAAAGGACAACAACCGGTTAAATGAAACGCTATCTGCCTTAGTTCCATATTCATCAATATGAAAATGACCTATTGTGGCTTCTTCAAAATGTACCATGTCGTAAACGCCAACAATGGGTACAGCAGCACCAAACAGATCAGGTCTTTGAGTAATGGCCACTCCAACTACCAAGCCGCCATTTGAAACTCCTGTGATAGCAAGATGTTTTGGAGCGGTGTATTTGTTAGTAATCAGGTATTGGGCTGCATAAATGAAATCATCAAAAGACTTTTGTTTATTCACACCCCTTCCCTGAACAGCCCACTCATTTCCTTTCGTGCCTCCCCCTCTAATGTATGCATAAGCATAAATACCACCTTGCTGCAGGAAATAAACTAATCCCGGATTGAATTTAGCCCTGGAAATAGTACCAAAACCACCATAAGCTTCCAGCAATGTTGGATTACCTCCATTTAGTTTTATTCCTTTTTTGTAAATAAGGAGCATAGGCACCATCTCGCCATCAACAGAAGGAAATTCCACTTTTTTATATTCAAATGATCCCGGGTCGTAGCTGAACTCTGCCAGATTGCTGGACTTTTTATATTCAAAAGTTTTCAGACTGAGTTTAACAATGGTTGGAGGCTGCGTAAAAGAGCTGTAATAAAAATATACATCTTCATCCTCTGGCTCGCCGAATAAGCCGCTTATTTTGAAACCTTCCTTAAATGGAATAGTTTTAACCAACTCTCCCTTCCCATTGTAAATAAAAATATATTCCGATAATCCAGATTGCACAATTGTGACTAATGAATTCTTAAATGCTTTTGCCTCGACGATTACTCCATCCTCTAATTCATTGACAATGGTCTTCCATTGTAACGGATCCTTAATGTTTATGCTAACAATCTTGCCATTATTGTTTTCAAAGTAGGATAGTGCAATCAAATTATTCTCATAGCTGTCCAGTATATTGATATGGGCTTCCGGACCGCTAATGAGTTTGCCCAATGAGTCGTTTTCTTTAGTATTATCTTTTATAAACAGATGGTATTCGCCGGCACTTTTGTTCCTTTCCTGAATAATCAGGTATCTATTGTCTGAAGTCACTTTGACTTCTAACTCCGCCCGGGAGCTCTTTCCTTTTGAATAGATTAATTTGTCACTACTCTGATCGGTATCAACTTTATGATAATAAATCTCTTGTCCTAATGCCAAACCATACACATTCCCCGTTTTAGGGTATTGTGAATAATAAAAGCCATCTTTAAACCAAACAATTTCTGAAAATTTGATATTTTTCAGTACTTCACTTTTGGTTTTCCTAGTCTTTATATCAATTATTCTTATCTCCATCCAGTCGCTTCCATTACGGCTGTATTGATAAGCGAGGTATCTGCCGTCTGGAGATAATTTGAATTTCCTGACATCAATTCTGTCAGTTGAAGAAATACTTTTGGGATTTACCAATAGTGTAGGATATGCTTTGATGTCTTCCTGAAAAAACAATGAAGGTGTTGCATTGTCGTCACCTGCGCTATACAAAAACCGAAAATAATACTTACCCTGCTTTTCAGCCATGTCAAATTCGACATTGGAGATATTGCTGATTTCTTTAAAAGCAGAGATCTGTTTTATGTGCTTTTTAAAGAATTCAGAGGTAAATTCATTCTGTTCTTTCACCCATTTCTTTACCTGCTCATTGTGTACGTCTTCCAGCCAGCGGTAATCATCCTTTATAACTTTCCCATAGATGGTTTCCTCAGTGGCAACAGCAGGCGTTTTTGGAAAATTATAAGTTTGGGCATGAAGTGAAAATGCAGCTAAACTGATAACTGCTAAAATAAGTACATGCCGCACCACAATAAATATTGAATATAATTTTAAACTAAGACTCACTTAAATTGCAAATGAAAAGTTCAATTTAGTGAAAATAAAAATATAAAGACATGATTTAGGATTGCTTATAAACAATAAAAAAGTGTACCGCTATAGTCGTTGCTAACAAACTATAGGAGTACACTTTTTACTTACTCGAAGCTTGCTTGCCATTACAAGATCAACGGGACATGGCCTTAAGCTTCTGAATCAGCTTGAATGCGGAATCATCGATAGGCACAAAGTATTTATTGGCGTTTATTGCATAGGCAAAATACCTGCAAGAATCAGCGGTTGCTATATAAATAGTCTTAAAAACGTCTGCACCACGATAAAAGAATATTTTACCATCATGTGGGCATTCTTTCATTGAATCAGGTTGATTGTTAAGGTTTTCAACTAAAACGCCTAAAGAAACTGTATCTGTTACAAACAACCTTGTAAATTGATTTTGTTTGGTGGGGTCTTTATAAAAATAAACCTCAATACTATCTGCATTTTCTAAATCAAATTTAGAACCAGCAAGTATCTTACTGCTATCAGTTGCTGTTTCAGGCAATTTACTTTTAACTGAATTGTTACCACTACCTGAATTGTTACCACAAGAAAAACACAAAAGGATCAGGAATAAAAACAATAGATTTTTCATTTTGCAAACTTAAAAACATCTTAAAGAAAAATGCCCCGGAAAGAAAACCAGGGCATTGTATTTATAGAGTGTATCAAGAGAAAACTTATTGACCTTTTGCAGGGAAGCGAGTCCAGCCTTGCAGCCAGTTGTTGCTTCCACCAATAGCACCTTTATAGGTTGTTGCAGCAAAGAAGCTATTATCCAAGCCAGAGAAATCAGCACCAGAAGCAGCAGATCCATTAGCTACAGGAGCAAAATTTGGATTAGTCAAGTTAAATGGAGCTGTTAACACGTCATCAGCAGAAGTTGCTTTTATATTTCCTTCCATCAAAGCTTTGGCTTCCAAAGCATCTTTTGATAATAAAGTAGAAGTACTTTTGAAAGGCTCAGTAATTGCATGCACTACGTTGTTCTTAAATTTAGAAGTTCCATCTAAATAATCTTGGGCGGCAGCATCAGTTTCAATCACTAAGCCAGCTTTCTGCCAGCCCAATAATACAGAATTATATACTTCGAACTGACTTGCACGTCTCCAGCGATTTCCAAAGTTGTGGTTGCTTAAAGTACCAGAAGCATTGTTTGGACCGATCCAGGTAAAGTTAGACAATACCGGATGGGTGTTTGGTGTAGCCGAAGTGCCGGTACCATCATTGTCAGCCTCAACACCATTCCCAGAATCTCCTCCATCAACAAACAAAGGATCTCTCAGGGCAATAGCAAATTGAATGCGACCTCTGTAACCATAATCAAAATCAAAATCATCGTCTGCAGTTGCGTAAGCAACCAGGTTTTTAGCATCAACAGTTCCGCCAAAGAATTCGAATGCATCATCATTTCCATAAATAACCTGAACGCCTTCGATCTTGGTTCCGCTACCAACGCCACCTAATGTTAATCCGTTTATTTCAGAGTTTGGAAAAGCTGCAACACCTGCATATTCAATACGAACATATTTCAGCGTGCCGGAATTATCATTGTCATTATCTCCGCCATATAGCCTGTCCAGTCCACCTTCGATAATAGGCGTAGAGGAACGGTTTGTTTTTGCTTTACCCAGGATCACAATACCACCCCAGTCTCCGGGAGCTTTTGAACCAGCCGCTTTGCCTGATGTAAATACAATTGGTTTTTCAGGGGTACCATTAGCCTCAATTTTACCGCCTCTTTCAATACAAAGAGCAGCTTTCTCTGTCACATCACTTTTAATTGTGGTACCGGCTTCAATTGTCAGGGTTATGCCACTGGGTACATATACATAACCTTTCAACGTCCACTCCTTGTCAGCAGTCAGCGTCTTGTTTTCTGATAAAGTGCCAGTTAAAACTGTATTGGTTGGAGGCGTTACAATATCCTCATCCTCGTCATCTTTTTCACAGCTAACAAAGGCGGTAGCTGCTAAACCAACCATCAAGAATTGAAAAAACTTCTTCTGAAAATTCATAATCATTGTTTTAAAATTGCGTTGCAAAAGAATTTTGATTAAGTAACTTAAATGTTAAGCTCCCATTAAGCAATTGTTAAGTACCTATTTAAAGTTGTAGGCAAACCCTATAGAAATATTTCTTCCATACAGAAAGTTGTATTGAACACGGTCAGTTGATTTGTTATAAGATGTCTTATCATTAAGATCAACATTCTGATAAAATATAGCTCTCTGGTTAAGCAGATCAGAAAAACTCAACTTCACTTCACCTTTTCCTTTTATTACTTTCAAAGCCGTCTGGAAGTCTAATTGTGTTCTTCCATTTTCATATATATCTGGATAACCCTGGAAACCTACATAAGCAATCCTATGTCCTATACGATTCACTAAAGCGCTGAACGATAGATTATTTCCAGGTACAGCATATTGCAATCCAGCATTAACCAGCCATGGAGATTGACCTTGTAATGGCCTGTTGGGATCAAATGGATTGCTGTTCTCATTGAAATCAACTTTGGATTTCATGTAAGCAGCATTTACATTGAATACCAAGTTCTCTAACCATGCAGATGACCCTATAAATTCCAGGTTTTTTCTAACCTCCACTTCAACGCCATATGTTTTGGCTGCATCAGGATTTGTGTACGAAAGAATAAGGTTGCTAGGTGTTGAACCATTTACTACTGTCTGCTCAATCGGAGTCTTAAAATGTTTGTAGAATAAGGAAGCAGAAATGACTTCGCCCGCTTTTGGATAGGTTTCAAAACGTAGATCAAGGTTCGTATTCTGGCTTCTTTCCAGGTCGATATTACCCTTTAACTGTGCATTGCGCACAAAGTCATAGTATGCAAAGTTGGCCACTTCTCTAAACTCAGGACGGGATACTGTTCTGGAGGCCGAGAAACGAAGATTACTCTCTTTTGTTAAGTTATAAGTAAGGTTAACAGAAGGAAGGACATCCAGGTAGTTACGCTCTACATTCACTTTTTCGCCAGAGAAGTTTGCGGTCTTTACAGAAAAGTTGAAGCTTTCTACACGAACACCGTATACAGCTCTCAATTTATCACCAATGCGACCATCAATCATCGCATAACCTGCATATAAGCCAGAGTTGGCATCATACTTATCGGTGTTGTTGGTAATTTCATTCAATACAAATCCCTGCTCATAAATATTACCATCATTGAAAACCGATCTAGGTGGCAATGCTGTTAATTCAGGATTTAAAGTTGAAGATGCAGGTTCATACCTGAAGATACGCGTTTTGAAATCTCTGATCTTATACTGGGCCAGAATACCAGTTTTGAACAACTGTTTCTGGTTGCCGAAAGTAAGCGGCAACGTATAGTTCAAATTTCCGCCAAATGCATTCTCCATTAAATCAGACCAGAACCTGTAGGTATCACGCAATACTACACGGAAGGGAACACTTTTGTTCTCCAGTTCATCCAGGCTTTTTGCATAAGGTAAAACCCGGTAGTCAGGTTGGTTTCGTGCGGTTAAGGAGTAATTCACATTCCATTTGAAGCGGTCATTCTTTTTACTCACCAGATGCTCACCTTCCAATTGAGAACTGATGAGGGATTTGATCACAGCTATAGAACCATTTGTATTTACATACTGTATATTATCATAATTATAGCCGCTTCTAAATAAATTGCTGGTTTCAAACAGTCTGTTCACTATGTTTTTGAAAACAATTTTATTGTTACCTTTTTTATAGGCAACGTTGGCTAGTAAACCAATGTTCGTATTGAAGGAATAAGTTGTATCGTTATAATTATAGAACAGGTTAGTTGGTATTACCTCTGTCTTATCAGGAGTCTGGTAATCACGACGGTCATTGTACTGGATGCTTTGGGAATTGCGGTATACCAAAGCGACAACTGAACCTAAAGTAGCGCCATTGTCAAAATCTTTTCTTCCTCCCCAGTTGTACTGGAAGTTGAAAGAAGGCAGGGCATCACCGCTGTAACGGCTACCATAATTGTTACGCATCAAACGGGAAGCCTGTATCCGGCGATCAGGATTTGCGTCCGCATTATAGCTTAAATATCTATTGCGGCTTGGAAATTTGCCAGGGAAAGCACGGGTGCCATTATCAAAGCCTAAATAATCCGTGTTTTCCAAAAGACCAATATTAAAAGACTTGCCAGTTGAAATGCTGTTATAACCAACGCCTACTGAGACTCCCATAAAGCTTTTGAACGGAATATCCTTTGTAACGATCTGCACCACGCCACCGGAGAAGTCTCCAGGCATATCCGGAGAGGCGGTTTTATTAATTAATAGATTGTCAATAAGGTTGGAAGGAACAATATCGAACGAGAAAGCTCTCCTGTCGGGTTCTGTACTTGGCAAAATAGCGCCATTGATCAGGGCCACATTATAGCGGTCCGAAAGGCCCCTGATCACAACAAACTTATCATCCTGTATACTGGTACCACTTACACGCTTTAGCACCTCGCCAATATTCTTATCCGGAGATTTTCTAATGGCTTCAATAGAAATACCATCAGAGATACTCGCATTGTTCTTTTGTAAAGCCAATACTGAAGCAACAGATTCGCGGCGAGGAGAGGAAGCCGTAACCACTACTGACGCCATTTCTTTAACTTCCTGCTCCATGACTACGTTCAATTCCACTATTTCGCCAGACTTAACTACAATATCAGAAATGGTTTTAGGTTTGTAACCAATAGAAGCGAGGTTTAGTGTATATGTTCCCTCAGGCAAATTAATTGTATAGCGACCTTCAACATCTGATGTACGGCCTTTGCCGCCTGGGTTTACAGTAATACTTACACCAGGTAAAATAGAATTGGTTTTTTCATCAACAATTTTTCCCGCAAGCACACCTGCTTTCTGCGAGAAGATACTTGTAGTTGCAGTAACAACAAGAATTAATAAAAAAGATAAGTGTTTCACTCTATAAATTTTGTACAAAAGAACAACGGCTGTGTTACCTCTGTGTTACTGCTGTGTTACGTAAATATGAAGGCTATGTTACGCCAATGTTAACTAAAGTTCTGATTGGTATATTTTGAATACTGAGAAAGATGAAGCAAATAGATGAATTCGTTTGTACGGTCTATATTTTGATATATGATCTTATTTATAAACCCTATATATTGACATATAATTTTATTTATGAAATAAATAAAGTGTTTGTTATCACAACATGAAGTCAATATTAATTAATTGTAACCTTTTTGAAAAGACACTCTAAGACATCGGATGCATTTTACTTTTGCGCCTTTATTAATTTTTTATGAAGAAATTGTTACCAGTGTTTATGTTGTTTGCGGTACATGCGTATGGACAACAAACTGATTCAACCCAAAAAATCCCAAAGGTCGTAGCAGATGAAAGCAAAGCCAAACCCAGACCCAAATGGTATGAAAGCATTTCTTTGAGGGGTTATGTGCAGGTGCGTTACAACAGATTACTTGAAACCAATCCACAATTAAAGTGTGAACAGTGTGACAAATCATGGGGAGAGAACGGAGGCATCTTTATCCGTCGTGCCCGACTTGTTTTCTCAGGTCAAATTCATGAGCGTGTTTATTTTTATTTCCAACCTGATTTTGCTAGTGCACCTTCTTCTTCTGCACAAAACTTTGCACAAATCAGGGACGCCTATTTTGACTTAGGTTTAGACAAGAAAAATGAATTCCGCCTTCGTTTAGGCCAAAGCAAGATACCTTATGGATTTGAAAATATGCAATCCAGCCAGAACCGTTTACCATTAGATCGTGCTGATGGTACTAATAGTGCTATAGCCAATGAGCGCGACCTTGGTGCTTTCTTTTATTGGGCTCCAGAGAAGATACGCAAAAGGTTTTCCTCCCTGGTAAGTGATGGCTTTAAGGGCTCAGGAGATTATGGAGTATTTGCCTTTGGTGTGTATAATGGACAAACGGCAAACAAACCTGAGCAGAATGATGAACTGCACGTGGTTAGCCGCCTGAGCTATCCTTTTGAAATTGGTAACCAGATCATAGAGCCGGGTTTACAAGCTTATACCGGACATTATAAATTACCAAGCGATCAGATTTCAGGAGGTACCAAGACAAAGTCTGGCAGAAACTACCTGGATCAAAGGGTTGCCGGATCATTTGTGTTGTATCCAAAACCGTTTGGTATACAGGCAGAATATAATATTGGTAAAGGCCCTGAATATAATACCGTAACAGATTCAATTGAAACAAAAAAGCTGAAAGGGGGTTATGCTACTTTTAGTTATATGCTAAAAGCCAAAAAACAGATCTTTTTTCCATTCTTCAGAATGCAATATTATTCCGGAGGCAAAAAGCATGAACTGGATGCGCGCAGCTATGACGTGCATGAATATGAAATTGGCCTGGAGTGGCAACCTATCAGGTTTTTTGAATTAGTTGCTATGTATACGATTTCGCAAAGGAGGTTTGAGGATTTTGCCAAACAAAATAATACACAGGAAGGGAGATTATTGCGTTTGCAGGCACAGTTGAATTTTTGATGTAAAAAGTGAAAGGTGTACCATAAATAAAAAAGGAGTTGTCAACGCAACTCCTTTTTTATTTTTTTATCACTCCTTCATCATTTTTCTCACGATATCCTCTATCTGCTCTGTATTGGGTTTGCTGAAGTAATCGCCATCGCTACCATAAGCAGGGCGGTGGGCTTTGGCAGTGAGGGTGCGGGGAGCCACATCGAGCCAGCGGTAGCCACCCTGCTCTTCCATTACTTTATTGAACATATAAGCAGCGGCTCCTCCTGGCACATCTTCGTCAACAAAAAGAATGCGGTTTGTTTTCTTGAGCGACTCCAGAATGGAATGGTCCAAATCGAAAGGCAGCAAGGTTTGTACATCAATCACTTCGCAGCTGATTCCTTTGCTTTTGAGCGTCTCCACTGCACTTAATACTATACGGAGTGTAGAGCCATAAGTAACGATGGTCATATCAGTGCCCGGATGCACCACTTCAGGGATACCCAATGGCACTTTGTATTTAAGAAGGTTGTTGGGCAGCTTTTCTTTGAGCCGGTAGCCGTTCAAACATTCGATGATCACGCCTGGATCGTTACTTTCCAGCAGTGTGTTGTACATACCGACAGCCTGCACCATATTCCGGGGTACGCAGATATACATACCCCTCAACGCATTGATCAACATACCCATAGGCGATCCGCTGTGCCAAATGCCTTCCAGGCGGTGGCCGCGGGTGCGCACAATCAATGGACAGCTTTGTTGCCCGTTGGATCGGTAGTGCAATGTGGCCACGTCATCACAGAGTTCCTGCAGACCATATAGCAGGTAGTCCAGGTATTGGATTTCGGCGATGGGCCGCAGACCGCGCATAGCAAGCCCTGTTCCCTGCCCCATTATGGTCAATTCGCGAATACCTGTATCGAAGATCCTGTCTTCGCCATATTTTGCCTGTAAGCCTGCAAAACCCTGGTTTACATCACCAATAAAACCCAGGTCTTCGCCAAAGGCCAGAACCTTAGGATTCGCAGCAAACAGTTCATTGAAGTACCTGTTCAGGATCTCGTATCCATTTAAGGTCAGGGCATCAGCGTCATATGTAGCTTTCTCACCCTTTATGCGGATGGCGCCCTTCTCACCTTCATTGTAGAGATGTGTATTGTAGAGAGTGTCATTTTCCTTTTGCAGGTCTTTATAAAAGTCTTTCAACCACCAGGAAGCATCATGAAAACCAGCCACATCAATGGCGGCATTCAGTGTTTTCATTACATCGCGACGCATGGGTTCCTTACGGAAAGAAAGTTCCTGGACTAACGCACGGAGGTATTTCTTTTGCTCCGGCAACTTTTCCGCAACGTCATTGATCAGTTCGGCTGCTTTAGCAACCTGTGCTTTGATGGGTTTGATGAAACGCTCCCACGCCAGGGATTTTCTATCCCGTACATATTCTTTAGCTGATCTTTCTATTTCGAACAGTTCGTCTTCAGTTGCCAAAGAGTTGGCCAGCAGCCATTCCCGCATTTTTAACATACAATCCCACTCCCGCTCCCAAGACAGGCGCTCCCGGTCTTTATAACGTTCATGGCTTCCGGAGGTGGAGTGACCCTGTGGCTGGGTCATTTCATCTACGTGGAAGAGCACAGGCGTATGTGTTTCGCGGGCCAGGCGAATACCTTCTTCAAAGGTCTCGCACAAACCTGCGTAATCCCAACCTTTAACCTGGTAGATATGCAAGCCATTTGTGCCTTCTTCTTTCTGGAATCCTTTCAGAACTTCTGAGATAGAGCCTTTAGTAGTCTGGTACTTTTTGGGAACCGAGATGCCATAGCCATCATCATATACAAAGATGACCAGGGGCACTTGCATTACGCCGGCTGCGTTGACGGTTTCCC
>CBKWHA010000016.1:0-38841 GCA_966674115.1 uncultured Chitinophagaceae bacterium | reverse complement strand
AATGCTGTTGTTTGGCAATGCAAACGCTCCATTGATATCTGCAAACGTTGGCAGAGAGAAGGATTGGATCATTTGATTAGATCTAACACAGGATTGATCATTGATCCCTATTTTTCAGGAAGCAAACTGGTCTGGCTGTATGAACATGAACCCAAAGTGCGCACAGCGATAGATAATGGGAGTGCTTTTTTCGGTACAGTGGATACATGGTTATTGTATAAATTGACAGGCGGAAAAAGCTATTGTACGGATCATACCAATGCATCCCGTACCTTGTTTTTCAACCTGCACGACCTAACGTGGGACCAGGAAATACTCAATACATTTGGCCTTTCCCGATTAAATCTTCCGGAAGCCAAACCATCCTCTTCCTATTTTGGCCAAACAGACTTTACAGGGTTATTGCCTACACCCTTACATATAACAGGTATGATTGGCGATTCTCATGCCGCGGCCTTTGGTGAAGGTTGTTTTGAGCAGGGTATGGCAAAAGCAACCTTGGGTACAGGTTGTTCTTTACTGATGAATATTGGTAAGGTGCCAAAAGAATCTAAAAATGGAATGGTGACAACAATTTGCTGGAGTGCAGGCAATCAGGTGCATTATGCTTTGGAGGGTGTTATTGTTTCCTGTGGGGCCACAATTGAATGGTTAAAGAATGAACTCGGATTGTTCACAGATAGCAGCCAGACAGAGCAGATGGCTCTATCGGTAGATGATAACGGAGGTGTTTACCTGGTCCCGGCCTTTAGTGGGTTGGGGGCACCTCATTGGGATATGAATAGGAAAGCGTCTATATCTGGCCTTACTTTCGGATCTAATAAATATCATATTGTACGCGCAGCTCTCGAATCGATCCCTTACCAGATCAAAGATGTAATAACAGCAATGGAGCTGGATACAGACGTAGTATTGCAGCAATTGATGGTAGATGGTGGTATTACATCCAACAAGTTTGTCCTGCAGTTCCTGTCAGATCTGTTGGAAAAGCCGGTGGTAAATATTGGTCAAGCTGACGTTTCTGCTCTGGGGGCCGCATTTATGGCAGGACTGAAGGCTGGCATCTTTAAGGATATCGATCATTTGAACTCATTAAATAGGGATCATTTATCGATTTTGCCAAATGCTGATTCTGGCAAGACAAGAAATTGTTATGCCGGGTGGTTAGCCGCAGTGGAAACTATTGATAAGGATAGGGTGCTGCAAATGACTCCATAAAGAATATTGTAATTTTATGGAATGAACCTGACAGAACAAGAGATTGCCCAAAGATTTCCTTTTTTTGAGAAAGAACTGGTTAGTGAAATTGTAAAAGTAGCAGAGCTCAAAACGTTCAAAGAGGGAACCGTAATGATGCGTACGGGTCAGTACATCCGTTCCACTATGATCATTGTAGATGGTCTTGTCAAAATTTACCGGGAGGATGATGAGGGTAACGAATTTTTCATGTATTACCTTGATGCTGGTAAAGCTTGTGCGTTATCCATGGTGTGCGCATCAAAACAGGAAACAAGCGAGTTGATGGCCAAAGCCGTAACAGATACAATTGTATTGAGCATACCACTGCCTAAAATGGATCAATGGATGGTGCAGTATAAGAGTTGGTACCAGTATGTGTTGGGCACCTATCGTGAACGTTTCGAGGAGTTGCTGCAGACCATTGACCATATCGCTTTCCGGAATATGGATGAACGTCTGGTGTTTTACCTGAAGAGATACCAGGAAATGCAGAAGAGCAATATTGTTACCACACCCTTTACTGAAATTGCACAGGAGTTGAACTCATCCAGGGAAGTGATATCCAGGCTCATGAAGAAACTTTCTGATAAAGGCTTTATTAAGCTCCACCGTTCCTATGTTGAGATCATCAGCCTGGATAAAGTGCTGGTATAGTTAAGCCAACACTTCACATTTCCGGGAGGCTATGTCAAGTTCAACAGCACATGCATCCCATAATTTGTAACCTCCGGAAAGATTATAGATATCATGGAAACCGTTTTGCTGTAATATCCTGTATGCGAGATAACCTCTGAGTCCAATCTGGCAATAGATATATATAGTTTTATCTTTGGGTAGTTCCATGAGGCGGTTGCGTAATTCATCGACAGGAATATTGATGGCACCATCAATGTTTCCGGATTCATATTCCTCACTGTTACGCACATCAAGAATAACAGCATTTGAATCAACTACATTGATTTCATCCCAATAAACAACATTCATTTGCTTTTTCAGAATATTCTCTGCTACAAACCCTGCTATGTTTACAGGGTCCTTAGCCGAAGAGAATGGCGGCGCATATGCATGTTCCAATTCCGTTAATTCAAAGATTGAACTTCCCCTTTGAATAACCGAAGCTAATACATCCATGCGTTTATCAACTCCTTTGTATCCAGCTATCTGGGCACTCAACAGGCGACCGGTTTTTGGAGCAAAGGCTAATTGTATACTCATCTGGGTAGCCCCTGGATAATAACCGGCATGAGAACCACTATGCGTAGTCGAAGTTATATACTCAATGTTTTTAGCCTTTAATTGCCTTACAGGTACACCTGCTGCTGCAACCGTCATGTCGAATACTTTTACAATGGCTGTATTGATAGAACCATTATAATGCTGCACATTACCCATTACCAGGTTATTAGCGCAAATACGTCCTTGCTTGTTGGCTGGTCCCGCCAGGAAAGTGTTGGATGACAATTCTGTAATAGGGTTTACAAATTCAATAGCGTCGCCAACGGCATATATGTTCGGATCGGAAGTTTGAAGGAATTCGTTGACCAGTATTCCTTTGGCGGGGCCTAACTCAAGGCCTGCATTGAAGGCTAACCTAGTGTCAGGTTTCACTCCAATTGATAAAATAACTATATCTGTATAGATCGCTTCACCATTGCTTAATAGAACTTGTAAGCCACTTCCTTTTTTTTCAAAACCCGTGACCGAAGTACGTAGACGAAGGTCAACACCTTTGGAGCGGATATGCTGTTGCACAAGCGCTGCAAGTGGAAAATCAAGTGGTGCAAGTATCTGGTTGCCCATTTCTATAACACTCACATTTAATCCCATGTGCTGCAGGTTTTCAGTCATTTCAAGACCAATAAAACCAGCGCCAACTACAACAGCTTTTCCTGAAGGAAATTGCTGAACATAGTTTTTAATGAAATCAGTATCAGTAACATTGCGCAAAGTGAAGATCCCTTCCAAGCCAATACCCGGCAATGGCGGCCGAATGGGTTCCGCACCTGGCGCAAGTACCAGCTTGTCATAGCTTTCTTCATAAATTTCACCGGATTGTTGATTGCGTGCAGTGATCGTTTTTTGAGACGGTTTGATCTCGATAACCTCCGTCATTACGCGGACATCAATATTAAAACGCTTATTAAAGTTAGCTGTGGTTTGTACAAAAAGTTTGTTGCGATCCTGGATGACATCGCCGATATAATAAGGCAGGCCACAATTGGCATAAGAGATATAAGCACCTTTTTCAAAAATGATGATTTCTGCTGATTCATCCAATCTTCTCAATCTTGCAGCCGTACTGGCGCCACCGGCTACGGCGCCAACAATGATATATTTCATGTTTTGGAGTAATTAATGATAAAACAAAATAAGAGAGGAAAAAAGTAGTGTACTGTGACAAAAGTCACAAGTACGTTTAATTATGA
Organism: uncultured Chitinophagaceae bacterium; assembly: GCA_966674115.1. Classification (GTDB taxonomy): domain Bacteria; phylum Bacteroidota; class Bacteroidia; order Chitinophagales; family Chitinophagaceae; genus Flavisolibacter. Next base: position 35,176 of record CBKWHA010000016.1, on the reverse strand, counting down.
ACCAGCAAATGCGGTGGTTGGTAATACGGCAAAGGGCGCCAGGTTCTGAGTTTACTGGCGCCCTTTGAATATGATGTAAGTGATCAGGATTAATGTGATGATAGCAAATAAGCTTTCAATTCTTCATAATCAGCATTCATTTTAATGCTGGTTTTTTCTTTTGAAAGCAATCCCTGAACAGATTGTGGAACTTCTATTTTATGGCCGGAAATGCGCTCTACGGCTTCAGGAAACTTAACCGGATGAGCCGTTTCCAGGAAATAACCCTTTTGGCCCGGATGTTCATTTAAGTACCTTTCTAAAGAGAGGTAGCCAACGGCTCCATGTGGATCCAGCAAGTAATTGTATTGCTTATAAACGTCGCTGATTGTTTGTTCTGTTTCAGTATCTGTTATACTGTAGCTGCTTAAATTCTCATTTAAAGAATGAAACTCCTTGTTGAAAATTTGCAGAATGCGTACAAAATTGCTGGGGTCACCCACGTCCATTGCATTGGACAGGGTAGCAACAGCTTCTTTAGGTATATAATTACCGCTTTGCAAATAAGCAGGAACAATATCGTTGGCATTGCAGGCGGCAACAAAATGTTTTACTGGCAATCCTGAAGCATAGGCCATCATGCCTGCGCAGATATTTCCGAAGTTGCCGCTGGGTACGCAAATAACAGGTGGATTGTCTTTATCCTGCCATTGCTGGTAGGCAAAAAAGTAATAGAACTGCTGGGGCAACCAACGGGCCACATTAATAGAGTTGGCTGAGGTCAGGAACAATTGGCTCGTCAACTGCTGATCGGCAAAAGCTTGCTTCACCATTTTCTGACAATCATCAAAGCGGCCGTTGATTTCTAAGGCAGTTACGTTTTTTCCTAAAGTGGTCAATTGCAACTCCTGGATATTACTCACCTTGCCGGAAGGGTAAAGAATAACTACATCCACTCCGTCTACACCATAAAAACCATTAGCTACAGCGCCACCGGTATCACCGGAAGTAGCTACCAATACGGTTACTTTTTTATTATTTCCCTGTACAAAATAACCCAAGCAGCGACTCATAAACCTGGCGCCAACATCTTTAAAGGCAAGGGTAGGGCCATGAAATAATTCCAGCGTTTTTATTTTATCATTGATCCTTACCAGCGGAAAATCAAAGTTTATTGTTTCTTCTACAATACGTTTTAACTCGTTTTGTGGAATAGTGTCTCCAACGTAAGGCTGAATCACTTGTAAAGCGATGTCTGCTTTGGAGTATTTGTTGATATTTTTAATAAGGTCCTGCGGTAAAGTGGGAATAGCTTCAGGAAAATACAATCCCTTATCCGGCGCCTGCCCTGCAATGGTAGCTTCCCTGAAAGTAACTTTTGGTGATTGGTGGTTGAGACTATAATAGAGCATTTACTAATTACAATTTTACGGTTTATGATTTGAGCTGAACTTCATCCACTGCCAGGCTTACACCTTGCTGGTTGATCTTAGTTACATATGTATGACACGCTAAACCTATGCGGTCATAAATTTCATTCATCAGTTCTGCTACAGCTTGAGCGGTTGATTCCTCTTTGCTCAACATGAAGATGGAAGGGCCGGAACCCGAAATACCACCACCTAATGCACCTGCTTCTTTGGATTTCCTTTTTACTTCATCAAAACCCGGTATCAAAATACTGCGCACTGGTTCAATGATTACATCTTCCAGCGAACGGCCAATAAGGTCATAATCGTTTTTCATAAAGCCTGCTACCAATCCGGCTATATTGCCCCATTGCTTAATGGCGTCTTTCAGCAATACCTCTTTGCGCAGGATCTGGCGGGCATCGGCAGTCTTTACCTCAATCTGTGGGTGTACTACTGTTACAAACAAATCGGGAGCCGGGATGGTAACAATATCCAAAGGAAAGATAGAGCGGATGAGTGTAATGCCGCCGTATATACACGGTGCAACATTGTCTGCATGCTTCACTCCGGACGCTACTTTTTCTCCAAACATGGCAAAGCGTACCAGATCTTCCTTGGAAAATTTATTATCCAAAAGCATATTGGCGGCAACAACAGCCCCTGCTGCACTGGCTGCACTGGATCCAATGCCACTACCCGGTTTGATATGTTTGTGAATTAAAACGTCAAAGCCTAAAGTGTTGTCCAATTCTTTTAACATTTCCACCAGCGGAGCACCAGCAGTATTCTTCTGGGGATCGGAAGGTAAAGGATAACCATCTGCACTTTGCACCTTGATTACCGGTTCGTCCAGTAACCGTACTTCCATAACATCATAAGGTTCATGCAGGCACAGGCCTAACACATCAAAGCCACATACAAGATTGGCTACGGTAGCAGGGGCTTTTACTTTGATTGAATTCATCACTATTTATTGAATTATATGAGTTATGAGTGATGAGTAATGAGTGACTAGTGAGTTTAAATATTCATCACTCATCACTCATTACTCATTATTAAATTCTCGCTGCCCTGATAATATCAGCAAAAACCCCCGAAGCCGTTACTTCAGCACCAGCACCAGCGCCTTTCACTACCATAGGCTGCTCAGGGTAACGGTTGGTGTAAAACAGAACGATATTGTCTTTGCCATACAGATGATAGAAATCATGCTGAGGGTCAATATGTTGTAAGCCGACCGATGCCTTACCTCCTTCAAATTGGGCCACAAATTTCAGTTTCTTGCCTTCTTTTTCTGCGGCTTTGTACAGCGCCTGGAAGTGAGCCTCCTGCTTTTCCATTTCTTTATAAAAATCTTCCACACTTCCCTGCATACATGATTCTGGCATAAATGGCGTGTTGGTAATGTCTTCCATTTCAATTTGCTCGCCGGATTCGCGGGCCAGGATCATGATCTTGCGCATAACATCCTTGCCACTCAGGTCAAGCCTTGGATCAGGTTCTGTATAGCCCTCATCCTGGGCTTGTCTTACCACTTCTGCAAAGCTGCGGGTAGCATCATAATTATTGAAAACGAAGTTCAGTGTGCCACTTAATACGGCCTGAATCTTTTTTACTTCATCACCACTGCGTAGCAGATCATTCAGAGTGCCAATGATAGGAAGGCTGGCACCTACATTTGTTTCAAAGTGAAAAGCTGCATTATGTTCCCGCGCCAGGTCCTTCAGTTTTTTGTAATAAACATAAGGAGAAGAGCAGGCAATTTTATTGCAGGCAACTACAGAAACACTTTTTTCAAACAACTGGTCGTAAACCTTGGCCACCGATTCGTTAGCGGTCACGTCTACAAATACAGAGTTGCGAAGGTTCCGGCTTTGCACTTCATGTATATAATCATTAAGTGTCATGGGACTTCCTGTCGCCAATCTTTCAGGCCAGCTTGCCAGGTCAATGCCATCCTCATCAAATACCATTCTCCTGCTGTTTGCCAGGCCTACAACCCTTACTTGCAAACGTAAATGCTGTTGTAAATAGGGAACTTGCTGAGCAATCTGCGACAGCAGTTTGCCTCCTACATTACCGGTACCCACAACAAAAAGATTCACCTGCTTATAAGTAGTTTCGAAAAATTCTTCATGTAAAACGTTTACAGCTTTTTTCACATCTGCAGTTGCTACTACGGCCGAAATGTTCCTTTCCGATGATCCCTGGGCTATAGCGCGCACATTCACGCCATTACGACCAACGGCACCAAACATTTTGCCGCTGGTACCAGGATGGCTTCTCATATTGTCACCTACCAGGGCCACAATTGAAAGATCCTTTTCCATGCTCAAAGGGTTTACTTTCCCTGTTTCTATTTCATAGCTAAATGCCTGGTTTACAGCTTTTTCTGCTAGTGCGGCGTCACTTTCATTAATGCCAACGCAAATAGAGTGCTCAGAAGAAGCCTGTGTAATCAGGATCACATTGATGGCGTGGTTGGCCAAAGCTTCGAAGAGGCGTTTGGAAATACCAGGAATGCCGACCATGCTGCTGCCTTCCAGGCTAATCAATGCTATATTATTAATACTGGATATACCCCGAATGATATTGCCATTGCGTTGTGCATCAGCCTGGATGATCGTGCCCTTGTCTTCAGGTTTGAATGTATTTTTAATCCAAACAGGAATATTTTTCTGCAAAAGAGGATGAATAGTAGGCGGATAAATGACTTTTGCGCCAAAGTGCGACAGTTCCATGGCTTCATGGTATGAGATCTCTGTAATCGCCTTTGCATTTGCTACCAATCTCGGGTCGGCGGTCATCATACCGGAAACATCTGTCCAGATCTCTACTTCTTTTGCATCCACGGCTGCTCCGATAATGGCAGCCGTATAGTCGGAGCCACCCCTACCTAACGTAGTAGTGTTCTTGTGCGCATCGGCAGCAATAAAACCGGGAACAATAAAGAGTTGGCTGTTTTCACTGGAAAAATATTGCTGTATCCGGGCATCGGTTTGGGTAAAATCTACAGAAGCTTTTGTAAAGTTGGAGTCGGTGAGAATGAGCTCTTTGGAATCTTTCCACATATTCTCAAGGCTTATGGCAGTCCAGTAGGCTGAAATGATTTGAGAAGAAATGAGCTCTCCAAAGCTTACAATTTTATCCTTTGTGCGGGGAGAAAGCTCTCCTAAAAGGAAAACGCCATTGCAAATGTCCTCAATCTGGTTGCACTGTTGCATGACTTTGCTTAGGATGCTGCTTTGGTGTGTTATCGGCATAAGGGCTTTCACTGTTACCAGGTGCCTTTGGATAAGCTCCTGCAATGTCTTTTTATAATCCGGGTCGCCGGAAGCTGCCTGTATACCGCAGCGAAGTAGCATGTCTGTAACGCCGCCCAGAGCTGATACCACCACTACCGTTTTATCCCTGGCAATACTTTGCCTTACTATTTCGGTTACAATCTTGATGTTTTCTGCACTGGCAACAGAAGTGCCGCCAAATTTTAATACTTGCATTTATTATGTAGTTTAATTCAGCTTACAGGCTGAAGAAAGAAGAAAGAAATTGTTTTCCAGGAATCGAAGCGCAAGGGCCCAAATGACAATATGATTAGTGACAACCCTTGCGGGTTGTGATAATTGTTGTAGCAGTAAGAATAGCCTGGGAAGCTATCACCAACATAGAAATTATATTTTTATAAGATATTGCCAATGTCTGTAAAAAGAGGCAGCAAGATAGAGATTATTCAATAATTCAGCAAGGATTATGAAAAACATTTTAAAATAAATAGAGTTTGCAGTACTTTCAACCCCGATTTTGCTAGCTGCTTGCTATTTGAACTTTTTTCTGAAATATAAACCCCATAGCATTTAATGGAGCACCATTTATCACGAGGGCTGCAACAATTTAAAGACAAAGTCGGCATCAAGTTTCAATTGTTCAACAGCTTGTTTACTTCTTTGCCTTTCCACCGGATTGAGAAAACAGGCATTTTGCTTTCGTTACTTTTAAATCATTGTGAGGAAAGTTACCGGAAGAAGAAAAGTCCGAGACAGGTAATCGAGGATTTTTTTGAGCGATATACCAGCTTCCCGAATGAAAGGGAACGGATCGATCTTCTTTTCAGGTTCGTTCAATACGTGGAACGTCAGGTTGTTTTGTTTGATGCTTTGGAAGATGCAGCTTTTAAGGATGTTAATGATATTAATGGTGCGGGTACATTAAAGCATCTGGAGTCGGAGGTAATACAGCACAGCAGGCAGGATGAGTTATCCAAAAAGCTGAATAATTTTGCTGTGCGTTTGGTACTGACTGCCCATCCCACCCAGTTTTATCCAGGGCCGGTTTTGGGTATTATCAACGATCTTTCGCGGGCTTTGATAGAAAATAATGCCAGTCAGATCAATCAATACCTGCAGCAGTTAGGGAAAACTCCTTTTTTTAAAAAGCAGAAACCTACGCCTTATGATGAGGCCGTAAGCCTTATCTGGTACCTGGAGAATATTTTTTATAACGCAGCAGGAAGGATCATTTCTTTTCTAAAGGATCAGTTCCCTCATGCCATGGATCAGGGTAAGAACCCTATAATAACCATGGGTTTCTGGCCCGGAGGTGACAGGGACGGCAATCCGAATGTAACAACAGAGACTACCCTGAAAGTAGCCGAAAATTTACATACTACTATTATTAAATGCTACTACCTGGATGTGCGCCGTTTGAAGCGAAGATTAACTTTCAAAGGGGTGGATACAATATTAATTGAGCTGGAAGAAAGACTTTACCATAATCTATTCTTTCCAGGTCAGAAATCCGACATTACCAAAGAGGAAATCCTGCAAAAACTTTACGCCATCCGTGAAGTTTTGATCTATCAGCATAACAGCATGTTCCTTCCACTGCTGGAAAAGCTGATCAACAAAGTGTATGTGTTTGGTCTGCACTTCGCTTCTTTGGATATCCGCCAGGATAGTACCGTTCACCATAGTGTTTTGGAAACCATAGCCAGAAAAGAAGAAATACTTCCCAGGAACTACGCAGAACTTAGCCCCGAAGAGCGGATTGACATCCTTACAAAAACGGAAGCAAAGGCTAATCCAGATTTATATGAGGATTCCCTGATAAAAGATACCTTGCTTTGCATGGCTGCAGTTAAAGACATTCAAAGCAAAAACGGTGAGATCGGGTGCAACCGCTACATCATCAGCCAATGCAATAGTGCCTTGAATGTAATGGAAGTCTTTGGTTTATTTTTATTCAGCGGATGGAAAAAGAAAGATCTAACCGTCGATATAGTTCCTTTATTTGAAACAATTGACGACCTCAGGCATGCGCCCTCCATCATGAAAGAGCTTTATGAAAACAAGGATTACCGTAATCATTTAAAAGCAAGAGGCAATCTTCAGACAATCATGCTCGGTTTCTCTGATGGCACCAAAGATGGCGGTTACCTGATGGCGAACTGGAGTATTTACAGGGCTAAAGAAGAGTTGACCCGGATCTCGCGCGAGTATGGTATTGATGTCATTTTCTTTGATGGTCGTGGTGGTCCTCCGGCAAGAGGTGGGGGTAAAACGCACAAGTTCTATGCATCAATGGGTGAGAATATTTCAAATAAAGAAATTCAGTTAACGATACAGGGGCAGACTGTTAGCTCCAACTTTGGTAATATTGACTCAGCCCAATACAACATTGAGCAATTATTGCATGCAGGCATCACCAATGATCTGTTCCCTCGAAAAGAAAGGATTTTGGATGAAAATGAAGTAAACCTGATGCAGGATCTTTCTGAAGAAGGCTTGAAAGCATATATTGCTTTGAAGCAGCACCCCAACTTTTTACCCTACCTCTCTCATGTGAGTCCTTTGCAGTTTTATGCGCAGACCAACATCGGAAGCCGCCCTGCCAAAAGAGGTGGTTCTTCAAAGTTGACGTTAAAAGATTTGCGAGCTATTCCTTTTGTTGGATCGTGGAGTCAGTTGAAGCAAAACGTTCCCGGTTATTATGGCGTGGGTACCGCTTTTCAGGCCTTGGATAAGAAGGGTAAGTTTGATGAGTTGAAGAAGCTGTACCGGTCATCGCTTTACTTTAGAACGCTGATCGATAATTGTGAAATGGCGATGAAAAAATGTTTTTTCCCTTTAACCGCATTTCTTTCTGACCATCCGCAATATGGTGAAGTATGGAACATGATCTATGGCGAGTTTGAATTAACGCAGCGTTATATCTTTTTGCTCACTGATAAAAATGAATTAATGGCAGATTATCCTGTAGAACAAATGTCTATACAAATGAGGGAAAGGATCGTATTGCCACTAACTACTATTCAGCAATATGCCATAGCCTGCATCAGGGATATAGATGAAGGCAAGGTAAAAAGTTCATCTAAAGAAGCACTGGAGCGACTGGTGGTAAGATGTTCATTTGGAATTATCAATGCCGGCAGAAATTCAGCATAAAGCTTTCAACACTAAAAATAAAACGCCTCAAACAGGGGCGTTTTATTTTTTATCTTATCCAACCTTCTTCACCTCCACAGTATGAAGGTCCTTAAGCTTATCCAGGAATAAGGACTCTTCTGATTTAGGGACGCCTAGTTGAAGCCGGCAGAATAGCTGCAATTCGTTTAGTAAAACCTCACAATGAAAACGTTTCACAAGTCCCATAACATCATTCATCATTGTATAATCAAATTGTAGTTCATATACCTTCAATACTGGCTTTTGCACAATGGGCGTAAGCTGTAAGGCCATGGCTGTAGATGTCTTATAGGCGTTGATCAATCCGGGCACGCCTAATAAAGTGCCACCAAAATACCGCACTACGATAACGGCAATATTTGTCAATTGCTTGCTGTCTATTTGTCCCATAATAGGCTTGCCTGCTGAACCAGAGGGTTCACCATCATCATTTGTCCGGAAATTATTGTTATCAGTACCTATACGGTAAGCAAAGCAATGATGTACTGCCTTGGGGTGTTCTTCCTTGAGTGCTTTTGAATGCTTTTTAAAATCTTCAACTGTTTGAATAGGATAGGCATAAGCAAGAAACTTGCTTCCCCTGTCTTTAAATTCGGCAACTGATGGTTTTTCAATAGTGAAATAATAATGGGACATTTCGATAAGATCAAATTGAAGAAAGGTTGTTTTTATGAATATATGTATGGATCGTATCAGTTGATAATTGCTCTTTTGCAAACAGTTGCTGATCCTTTAAAAAAGGTGCTGGCAATCCTTTGCCTATGAATAGATGTTCATTGGTTATTACCCTTGCTTCATCCCAAATACCTTCATCTATAAAAGTTTGTAGTAGAAAGGCACCACCTTCCACCAAAACACTCTGAATTTTAAATTGATATAAAGCATGAACTATTTGATGTACCAGGCTAACATCTTCTGTAACCTGATAGTAATAGAGTAGGGGATCTTCAAGCTTTACTGAATTATCTTCAATTGTATGTTTTTTAGTATTGAAGACAATCGTTGGATATTTTTGGTTAAAAAGTTTTAAGGAAGGAGGCAGTTCCAGATTTTTGTCCACTACAAGCCGGATGGGGCTTTTACCTGGCCATAAGCGTGTATTTAATTCCGGATCGTCCAGCAAAGCTGTATTTGTACCAACTAGAATGGCCACCTCTTCGCTCCGCCATTTATGTACCAGCCGGTTGGTGTATTCATTACTGATCAATAAGCGCTCACTTCCGGCAGAGCCTGCAATCTTTCCATCTGCTGTTTGTGCCCACTTCAAAACAACATATGGCCGGTGTTGCCTGTGAAATGTGAAGAAGCGCTTGTTCAGTTCTTTGCATTCTTTTTCCAGAATGCCACATTTGACTTCTATACCGGCAGTCTTTAACTTTTCTATACCTTTTCCTGCTACCAGTTCAAAAGGATCGCGGCAGCCAATGACAACTTTAGGAATATTGTGCTTGATGATAAGGTCGGCACAGGGCGGTGTTTTCCCAAAGTGGGCGCAAGGTTCCAGAGAAACATATATAGCAGATTGTTCAATTAAATGCCTGTCTTCAGGTTTTACAGAGTTAATGCAATTGACTTCTGCATGCGCTTCCCCGAATTTCTGGTGATATCCCTCGCCAATAATTCGATCTCCATGTACCAATACAGAACCCACCATTGGGTTAGGTGCAACATTTCCATGGCCCAGCTTTGCCAACTCTAGGCACCTATGCATGTATAATTCGTCTACAGTCAATTGATATGTGTTTAAATGTCTAATAAAACCAAATACGTCCTATTAATCGGCAAAATACATGGTTCAAAAATAAAGAAAGGTTTAAGTTTGTTTTTATGAAGATAGGAGAAGCAGAACACTGGCTGTGGCAGCAGTTAATCAGCGTATATGATGAAAACGAGGCGGCCAAAATGGCCTCTATGGTTTTGGAACACATTACCGGACTGCCGCGTTTGGAAAGGCTAGAGAAAAAGGAAGAGCCTATGGTGGTGAGCCAACTTCATCAACTTACAGAAGACTATCACCGCCTCATGGATCATGAGCCGGTTCAGTATGTTCTGAATGAAGCCTGGTTTTATGGGATGAAATTCTTTGTAGACAATAATGTTCTGATTCCGAGACCGGAAACTGAAGAGTTAGTGGACTGGATCGTAAAAGATGTACGTAAAGCTGGGAAAAATGTATTTGACCGGAAGCCAACTGAAGCGGACGAAACCACAGAACTCAAAATATTGGATGTAGGTACAGGCAGTGGTTGTATAGCCCTGTCCTTGAAAAAAGCAATGCCTAAAGCAGAGGTTTGGGGGTGTGATGCCAGTGAAACTGCATTGAACGTGGCACGCCGCAACGGTTCAGAATTGGATATCCGTGTGGACTTTACAGGGATGAACTTCCTTGATGAAGCACAGAGAAAACAATTGCCTACTGTTGATATTATCGTCAGCAATCCACCCTATATACCACTAAAAGAAAAGAAAACTTTAGCTATCAACGTGGTAGCACACGAGCCGCATTCAGCTTTATTTGTGCCGGATGAAGATCCGTTGATCTTTTACAAAGCGCTGGCCGATTTTGGCAAACATCGTTTGCATGCTGGGGGACATATTTATGTGGAAATTCATGAAGATACTGGCTTATTGGTCACGCAACTTTTTAAAAAAGAAGGATATATAAATATTGAATTGAAGCAGGATATGCAGGGAAAGGACCGGATGGTAAAGGTGCAGAAGACTCCCAGCCACACCCCAACTCACACCCCCAGTCCCTAAAGGGGAGCGTCAGCGCGGCGATGCCTTGGCGGTTCCCCTTTAGGGACTGGGGGTGTGCCGAGCCCTCTCTTACTGCGCTTTCCTATCAACAGCCAATACAGTTTTTGCTCCCATCTCTCTGGCCAGGCGCATAACACCTACAACATATTCCAATGGTACTGTTTTATCAGCATTGATCACAATAGTTGGATCTTGTGTTTCCTTTTGAATCAGAGGCAATAAGGCTGTTTTCATGGCAGAATCGCCCTCGACACGTGTTGTTCCAACATAATAAACTTTGTTGGCATCAATTGAAACTACCACGGTTTGCTTGGCTTTAGTATCGCTCTTTGCTTTTGGCTGCGAAAGTTTTATGACATTAGGATTTGCCAGCGTTGCTGCAATCAGGAAAAACAATAAAAGAATGAACAAGATATCATTAAGTGGGCCAGTATGAACTTCGGCATGTGCTCTTAATTTCCTTCGTATATCCATAACCACCAATTACGGGTTTAACCACTGATCTGTGGTAATTTGAAAAGACTTTTTTAACTATAGGTTCATTGTTTTAAGTCAAGTTTACAATGCCTCAACTAAAAAATGTAGCGCACCAATAACTATCTCGTTGGTTCTTGCAAAATGTCAACAAATTCTGCGCTGGAGGCTTCCATTTTATTGGCATTTTTATCTACCTGTGCATTCAAATAGTTATAAGCAATGTAGGCAATCAAACCAATGATCAATCCGACTGCCGAGGTGATCATTTTTGTATAAATACCATTGGCCATGGATTGAATGGTGAATTCACCGGTAGAGGCCAACCGGTAAAACAATTGGAACATGCCGACAATTGTACCAAGGAATCCAAACATAGGCGCAATACCTGCGATCAATGAAAGGATAGAAAGGTTTTTTTCCATGTTATACAGTTCCAGTTTGCCAACGTTTTCCATACTTTTTTCGATCGCATCTATGGGTTTGCCAATTCGCTGAATCCCTTTATCAATAATACGGGCTACCGGGTTGTTGGTATTTTTTGCAAAACTTCTGGCCGCACTTACATTACCACTAACAATATGATCACGGATAATGTTCATAAAATTGGAGTCAAGATTGGAGGCCTTGCGAATGACGAAGTGCCTTTCAAAAAAAACAAAAATGGTGATCAGGAACAAAAGCAAAAGAGGGAGCATCAGCCAGCCGCCCATTGTTAATAATTCTCCTAGGCTTATGCTCCCGTCCCCGTTAGCATCATTTTGGGCTACGGTTTGAACAGCCTGGGCTGCAGTGTCAACAATCTGAAGCAGATTCATCATAAGAAATTTGTCTTTAAAAATAAGGCAACCGTTGAATAACGTTTCCCTGTTTTGAATATTGTTTTGCAAATAAGAGGTAAAAAAAGAGCCGCTGTTTAAGCGGCCCTTAACTTTTTAAGTTATTTAACAAGCTGACTCCCTGAACCGCTGTCCGATCCAATGGGCTTCATCATCATGGCCTGTATTTGCTTCATGGTCTTTTCCATGCCATCTGCACTGCCATCCAGGAAAATAACATTGCCCCGGCCATATTCAGCAAAGTTCTTAATGGCTTCCGTCCACATGCTAAATAAGATGACGTTTGTGTCCAGGTTGGCTTGTTTCATTTGTTCCGCGGCCTCAGTCATACCTCTGGCAACTTCCTCGCGGAAGAGTGCTACACCCTGTCCTCTTAAACGGGCCGCTTCCCTTTCGGCTTCTGCTGCAATTTTAACCGCGTTACCTTCAGCTTCTGCACCTTTGGTCTTTGTGATCAGTAAAGCCTGGCCCTCGTTTTCTGCCGCCGCTTTCAAGTTGTTCGAGGCCACCACTTTACTCATGGAGTCCAGGATTACTTTATCGAACGTAATGTCTGTGATCTGGAGGTCCTGTAAATGATAGCCCCATTCTTCCAGACTCTGGTCAACTTCTGTTTTTACATATTCTACTATTTCCCTGCGTAAGCCTAATATCTCATACTGTTTTTTGGTGGCAACCAGTGAACGAATGTTCCCTTCGATGGTCCGAATCAGGGCCTGCATAAAATCCCTGTCACTAATGAATTTAAAGGCTACATTTTTAATGGTCTCTTCATTTGAATTTTGCACGGAATACAGCAACATGCTTTTAAAATAGACGTTGGCCTGGTCCTGTGTCACCGCCTGGAACTCCAATTCTACTGAGCGGTTTTGTATGGAAACTTTTTTATACACCTGCTCCAATAGAGGTACCTTAATGTTGAGCCCGGGACCAACTGCTCGCTGGTACTTGCCAAACATAGTAATGACACCTACATAGCCTTGGTTGATGGTGAACAATCCGCTGAAAATAATGAGCAGGATGAGGATCAGCCACCAATAATTAATTAGAAAATCCATAATAATTTTTGAGTAAATGTAAGAACCTTAAGTTAAGGAAGAAATGATTTATATATGAATGGATGTATATTGGAAATATTAAATATCATGTTCCAGGATCAGGCTTGCTTTTTCTTCCCAAATACAAACAAGGTTCACAATAGTTTCAACAGCCTTGTTCATATCCTGCACAGAAAGAAATTCTTTTTTGGAATGAATAGCTTGCATGCCTGCAAATAAATTCGGACAGGGCAACCCCATAAAAGACAGCCGGCTGCCATCTGTGCCGCCACGGATGCTTTCCATCTTCACTTTTAATCCTGAACGTTCAATGGCTTCCCTTGCATTTTGCACTACTTCGGGATGCATGTCCAGCACCTCCTTCATATTCCGGTACTGTTCTGTTACTATAAATTCATAGGATGATTTTGGATGTCCCTTTAGAACTTGTTTTACTAATTCTTCAAGGAGATATTCTTTTTCCTGCAAACCTTCTGTAACAAAATCTCGGATGATAAATTCAATAGTGCATTTTTCTGCGAGTCCTTCAACTCTAATAGGATGAATGAAACCCTCTTTCTTTTCTGTAGTTTCCGGTGATAGCCGGTCCTTAGGTAAAAGTGTTAGAATTTCTCCTGCTATTTTCAAGGCATTCACCAGTTTGCCCTTAGCATCGCCAGGATGTGTAATGACGCCATGGATGATCAATTTGACGGCATCTGCACTAAATGTTTCATCTTCCAGAGAACCCGCTTCTCCACCATCGAGCGTATAGCCGAAAGTGGCACCCAATTTTTGAAGATCCAGCTTTGCTGTTCCCCGGCCTACTTCTTCATCAGGGGTAAATAAAATTTTTATGGTACCATGTTTTATTTCCGGGTGTGTTACCAGATAATGAGCAGCTTCCATGATTTCTGCTACACCAGCTTTATCATCTGCACCTAGTAACGTGGTACCACTGGCTGTAATGATATCATGACCAACCAACTTTTGCAGATAGGGTATTTCTTCTGGGCGTAAAACAACACTGTTATCATCAGGTAACACAATGTCCTGTCTATGATAATTGTGATGCAGGATGGGCTTTACATTTGTACCACTGGCGTCTGGTGCAGTGTCCACATGAGCACAAAAACAAATAACTGGAACATTTTTGCTTGTATTGGCAGGTATTGTAGCATATACATAACCGAATTCATCAACATGAGCATCTGCAATGCCCATTAACTGTAGTTCTTCGGCAAGTATCCTGGAAAGATTTTTTTGCTTTTCAGTGGATGGTGTCGTCTTTGATTGCGGATCACTCTGTGTATCAACCTGCACATAACGCATAAAGCGTTCTGCGGTTTTGAACTTGTAATTCTGAAACATGGTGATAAAGTACAGAAAAGATTTACGATTTACAAAATACGATTTGCACTAATAATTGTAGTAGTCTTTTCACTTATCGAAAGTGTAAATCGTATTTTGTAAATCGTAAATGCTTACGGCATTATGATCCTGGATGGAGAGTTTATTTCTACCAGTTCAATATCAAAAATCAGGTCTTGGCCAGCCAGCGGATGGTTGGCATCCAATACCACAGTTTCTTCTTTTACTTCAGCGATCACCACGGGGAATGATTGGCCTTGTCCATCGCTCATGGCCAACTGCATACCAACTTCAGGTTTTATATCGGACGGAAACTGGTTTTTGGGGAATTCAACGATCCTATCCTGGTCTTTTTCGCCATATGCGTCTGCAACTGGTATCTCTACTGTTTTTTTATCACCTATTTGCATACCCATTACACCTTCATCAAAACCTTTAATTACCTGGCCACTGCCCACTGTAAATTCTAAGGGTTCTCTTCCTGCTGATGTGTCAAATGTTTCGCCGCTGCGCAATTTGCCATGATAATGAACTTTTACCTTATCACCGCTCTTTACCTGATTCATAATTGTTGTTTTTGTAATTGATAAAATAATTAAATGTTTTTATTGGCAGCAAGTTTTGATGTTTATGCCTGACCTAATTTGAAGGACAGGTGGGCAAGTTACGATTTCTGAATTAGATCATCATATCAATGATAATACAAATTAGAAACCATTTAAACAAACACTTCAATTACCTCAGCTTTAACAATCTTGCCAGCAGTTTCTGTTTTATTTTAGCTATGGAATTGGCTGTTGATAACAATGATAAAAATGAGGAACATGATTTTTCAAACGAGAACACTATGCCTGGTAATGGCAGTGGTCATAACTATGGGCTGTACTGCACAAAAGTCTGCAAATGCTAAAAACAACCTGAAAACAACTACAAACATTAAATCTACATCATCAGGGAAAAATAATAGATCTCAGATCCTTCCTGCAGCTTATCGTATTAGTCAATATCTTCCGATGCTGAAAGGAAAGAAAGTTGCCGTTTTTGCCAACCAAACGTCTGTTGTTGGTAATACCCACCTTGTGGATACATTGCGCAAGTTGGGTGTTGACATCAAAGTGATCTTTGGGCCGGAACATGGCTTTCGGGGTACAGCAGATGCAGGAGAGAAAGTGGAAAGCGGTATAGACAAGGCAACTGGAATTCCTGTTGTTTCCCTTTATGGCAAGAAAAGAAAGCCTTCAAAAGAAGATTTAAAAGGTGCTAACGTCCTGTTGTTTGATATACAGGATGTAGGCGTTCGCTTCTATACCTATATTTCTTCCCTGCAAGATTATATGGAAGCAGCTATAGAGTTTAACCTTCCGCTAATTGTATTAGACCGTCCAAATCCTAATGGCTTTTATGTAGACGGACCTGTGCTCGAACCTGCTTATAAATCCTTTATTGGTATGCAGCCTGTGCCGGTGGTATATGGTATGACCATTGGTGAGTATGCAAAAATGATCCTGGAAGAGGGCTGGCTAAGCGAAAAGGCTATGGAGGAATATACCCGGAAAGTACTGGCTGCAATTTATCCTCCTGGGGCAATCTATTTCGGTTTAAGCGTAATTACCTGCGAGCATTATACCCATAATAGCAAGTATGTATTACCGGTAAAACCATCGCCTAATCTTCCTGAAATTCAGTCCATTTATTGGTATCCTTCTACTTGTTTTTTTGAAGGTACTGTACTGAGTGAGGGCCGCGGCACAGATAAGCCTTTCCAGATATTCGGTCACCCATCACTGCCCAAAAACCTGTTTCGCTTTACACCTACGCCAAGAGAGGGTGCCAGGGAACCGAAGTTGAAAGGACAGGTTTGTTATGGTTGGAACCTGAGTGGCACTCCGGCAGAAGTATTGAAACAAATTAATAACAGATTGCAATTGAAATGGTTGATACAGGCTTATCAACTATTTCCTGATAAAGGATCATTTTTCCTGAAGACAAGATCAGGAAATACAGACGATTACTTTTTTAATAAACTGGCTGGTAATGCCACATTGATGAAACAAATAAAAGAAGGTGTTTCAGAAAATGAAATTCGTAAAAGCTGGGAACCTGCACTTTCAAAGTTTAAGCAAATCCGAAAGAAATATCTACTCTATCCAGATTTTAATGAGTGATGGGTTCATCACTCATTACTCATCATTCATTACTCATTTCATCACTCCACAACCCCCTCTACTACATCACTAAAGACCATACGGTCATCCATACCAACTGCACCTACCCGGCACCAGTATTTCTTTCCTTTTTCGAGGTGTTTCAATGTAAACTTATTTGTGGTATCTATATGACTAACCCATAAACTATTGGGTTTTATCGGATCACTTGTGAATTGAAAATTGTAGAAGATAGCCCCCACAACCCGGCTGGTACTCAACTGCAACTCACCGGGATTATTTCCTCCTGTTATCTGCAGATTTTCTGGTTTTCCTATTTCAACCGGCATACGCCGTTCTATAATAATATCAAATCCTGAGCTCATGAGTTTATGTTTATCTCCGTTTGAAAAATAAGATACATAACCAGCAAGATTGTGTAGTTGACGTATTAGTTCTTCCCTTTTAAGGGATTTGTCAAGTGCATCTTTTGCCTGTTTGTATTCAGAAAGCAAAAATGAAATGTCTTTTAATGCAGGCGTTGGCCTCGGAAAATTAGGATTGCCTTTCATGGCATTGATAATTGCGGCAGCTTTGTATTCAAGACTGTAATCAGACAAAAGTTCAAAGCTATTAGAAAGTGTTGGGGTACCCATAAAGTTTAAACAGATTCAAATAATTTGTCTTTTACCGTTTTGTTAGTTACCTAATTGGCAAGACAAATATTGGCCCTTTTTCAATACGATTTATCCGTAGAAATACGGTTTTTTACTACGGTTAATTTTTTAAGAAAGCATTAGAATCTGATAAACGGTCATGGGCAGAAGTTTGATACTTCATAAAAAATTAAGGGAAGCATGCTTCCCTTAATTTTTTAATATTGACGGCGCACTATAAACTTTATAGGTCCGGATTAATCTTACAATCGTAAGATAAGTTACAGCGTGTCGGTTGTTCTTCCCCTGCCAGCTATAAGGCTGATGATAAAGAGTACCAGGAAAATAAAGAACAATACCTTAGCAATACCGGCTGCACCTGCTGCTATGCCGCCAAAACCAAAGATAGCTGCAATAATAGCCACTACCAGGAAAATCACTGTCCACCGTAGCATAGTATTAAGTTTTAAGTGAATTAATACATCCTTAAAGGCAGAAAGTATGCCAGCATTTTGTTGAGTAATACTGTACAGCTTCCATAGTTGAATTGCATTGTATTAATGCCGTTCTTCCTACCTCTGGCATCTTATAATACAGTAATTTTATACCTGTCCATCCTTTTGAGCCATTTTTTAATTGAATGAAATGGATGAAACAATATATAACCAGCTTCATGCATTAAAAGGCCGCTTCTCATTTCAACCTTTATTAAGGATGTGGAAAGAGGTAAGTGAGGATAAAGATACTGCAGCCGCGAAATTGTGTGCTTTATTTTACCAACGGTTTCATAGTATACCAGCGTTATTGATCCCAACAGGCAACTATGCTGTATTGGAGCCTCATAAAGCTTTGATCGAAAAAGCCATGACCACCATTTTTCCAGCTAGCTTCAGCAAGAGAAAAGAATTGTATGCGGTGGCAATGCCTTTTGCAAGCAAGCCCATTTATGCTTCTTCTTTTTTTAGGCATACATACCTGGACAGTAATGACAATTTTGTACTTCCAATGGATCCTCAGGTGGCAAAAAATGTGGCTGCTGCCAAGATTGAACTTGCTTATAAATTAATATTAAAAAAGTGGTATGATATTGAATTGATAGGTGGAAGCGCATTTATTTGTTCTTATCCGGAAAGAGCACAAAACATCCATAACTATTTTGAACTGGAATGGGATGCCCAGTTTATAGATATCACGGCTTCATTTGAATTGCCTCCCTTACCGGATGAGTTTACATTAAAATGTCACCATGTACGCGATCTGGCATTGTATCCTCAATTAAAACAGTTACTTCCATTAGAGAACTTTGTTTTTGATGGTTTGGTGATTACACGTATAAAGGAAGTTTCAGAACGGGAAACGGTCAATATTATACGAAATATCTTACAGAAAGATGATTGCTTTGAAAATACACATCTGATGTATGAACTAAAGCAACAGATCCGATACTTGCTGCGTATGGAAAATGCAGACATTGGCATTACTACTTTCTATGAAACCGGTAATGAAGTAGAACTTCCTTCCATTAATTATGCTAGTATCCTATTACGAAATATTCAAAAAACAGATCGTATCATTGAATTTTGTCGTCTTTTGACTCATGAATTATCTATTCGACCCGATTATTTCTGGTGGTTGAGGACACAGACGGAGCATCCTAATCAATTGGATAAACACTTAAAAAAAGAAGGGTGGAAAAGTGCCCTGATCACAGCTCTTTACCAAAACAATAAGACGATTGGCTGCATTGAAGTGGTGACTAAAAAAGGAGAACCTATTAAGAAAGAAATTCTGGTGAAGCTGGAATATATAAAAGAACTGCTGCAATTGGCTGTTCAACAAAACCGCCAGCAGGTGTACAATAAGATCAGGTATTTGGTAAAACAGCATTTTACAGCAGTCCAGACAGCCGTTGAGTGGAAATTCAACAATGCGGCTGTTCGTTACTTATTAAAACAGCACAGAGGGCAGACTGAAGAAATGGAGTCTGTGGTATTTGAAAATGTTTATCCGTTGTACAGTGGCATAGACATCCGTAATTCATCGGGTGAACGTAACAAGGCTATACAGTTAGATCTGTTGTATCAACTGGAGTGGGTACAAAATCTTTTAGAACATGTAGCGCATTTTACCTCATTCCCTTTATTAAAAGAAGTGCAGTCTTCCGTGCAAAAATACATAGGCTCCGTGATGCACTTTTTATTTGCAGGAGATGAGCCTGTGATACAGCATTTTTTGCAAAAGGAGGTGGTAAGCCTGCTCCAGTATGCGGAAAAGACCATCCCTGATTGCCGTAGCGAAATAGAAGCTTATTTTCAGGCAACAGAACCCCACGATCATCTGTTGACTATCCACCGGCAAAAGTTTGAAGAAAGTGTAACTGAGTTAAACAACTGCATTGCTCAATTTGTTGAGAAAGAACAGAAGCTCATTCAGGAAAAGTACCCGCATTATTTTGAACGTTTTATTACTGATGGTATGGATTTCAATATTTACATTGGGCAATCCATCGCACCTGGAATAAAGTTCACGGCAACGCACCTAAAAAATATCAGGATGTGGCAGCTCACTTTCCTGGCTGCCGCTGCAAAACGGGTACACCAATTGAGCGATAGTTTACCGGTACTCTTGCAAACCACACAATTATTACTGGTATACAATGTGCCAATATGCATCCGATTTAGAAATGATGAACGGAAGTTTGACCTGGATGGTGTTCATCATGCCCGTTATGAGATTCTGAAAAAACGCATTGATAAAGCTATGGTAAAAGGAACAGGCCAGCGTCTGACACAGCCTGGTACCATCGCTATTGTTTACTCTGGTGATAATGAAGTAAAAGAATATCTCCAGTACATTGAATACTTGAAAAAACAAGGTTTGTTAACAGGTAAAATAGAATATTGTGATTTGGATGATCTGCAAGGCGTTAGTGGCCTCAAAGCCTTGCGTGTAAATATTCAGTTTGAGGAAGTTGCCGGAAAAAAGCTCAATAAGATAAAAAAAGTACAGGTAAACGAATAGACCTCCATAAATTCGGGTATCTTTCCACTAAGTGATAGCTCTAAATGGTAAAAATGCCAAAGTATACGGAACAGGCGATATGGACATGTGCACTGATTGTCCTCTTCTTCATGAATAGCTCATCATCCGGGGATTCTGTATGCACCTTTAGATTCATCGGAATTGATTCCTGCCCTGGTTGTGGTTTGGGACATGCCATTCATGATGCTCTTCATTTCAACTTTATTCGCTCCTGGCAACATCATGTATTGGGAATACCTGTAATAATTGCTATCCTGATCCAAATTTTTAAACCTTTTTGTAAACGATCAAATATCAAACTAACATGAATCGAGAAACGCTTATGATGTTACCAGGCATGGACCCTGACGAATTAGCCGTAATTCAGAATATTACAAGAGACATGACCGAATGGGAGCAGCAACAGTTTGTTGCTTTATACCGGGGCAAAAGAAAAGACCAGATGACAATGCTGGTACTGACATTGATTGGTTTTTTGGGGATAGCAGGGATACAACGGTTTATTATTGGCGATATTTTGCTGGGCATTCTTTACCTGATCACGTTCGGCTTTTGTGGCATCGGGACAATTATTGATATTATCAATATTAGATCACTCACTTTCGAACACAACCGCACACAAGCCATGGAAGCCGCCAACATGGTGCACATGATGAGAAGAACAAATGGATAAACGTATCATATTCTTAAAATTTGTTGATTTTTGCTGCCTTAAACGGCAAATTGATCAATGAAAAGTATTGATACCTTACGTATTGTTTTTATGGGAACTCCAGAGTTTGCAGTGGCCTCTTTGGATGCTTTAGTACAGGCTGGTTGTAATGTAGTGGGGGTTATAACAGCTCCGGATAAGCCTGCTGGGCGCGGTATGAAATTGCAGCAAAGCCCGGTTAAAAAATATGCGGTGGAAAAAAGCTTGCACATCCTGCAGCCAGAGAAGTTGAAAAATCCTCAGTTTCTTGAAGAGCTAAAATCGCTGCAGGCCGATCTTCAGGTGGTTGTTGCTTTTCGCATGTTGCCCGAGGTGGTATGGAACATGCCACCTTTAGGAACAATTAATGTGCATGGTTCGCTGCTTCCCCAATACCGGGGTGCGGCGCCTATAAACTGGGCCATCATCAACGGAGAAAAAGAAACCGGCGTTACCACTTTTAAGTTGAAGCATGAAATAGATACTGGTAATGTTTTGCTGCAGGAAAGGATACCTATTGGTGAAAACGAAACGGCAGGAGAACTGCATGATAAAATGAAAGAAGTAGGAGCGGGCCTGCTGGTAAAAACGGTAAAAGCACTGGTAAATGGAACCATTCAGGAGGTGCCGCAATTATCAATTACCAGGGAACAACCTGTCATAAAGCATGCTCCGAAGATATTTACGGAAACCTGCCGGATCGACTGGAATAAATCAATTGATGAAGTGCACAACTTAATCCGCGGCTTGTCTCCTTACCCTGCAGCTTTTACAAAGATGGATGAGAAGACATTGAAAATTTTTAGCTCAGAAAAAGAACCTGTTACACCAAAAGTTGCTCCTGGAGTTTATGAGACCGACAAAAAAACCTTTCTGAAATTTGCTTGTCCTGATGGTTATATTAAAGTGAAGGAGCTGCAATTGGAAGGAAAGAAAAGGATGGAAGTAGAAGACTTTTTGAGAGGATATAAGTTCAGTTAATACCCGCTCACACCCCCAGCCCCTAAAGGGGAGCATCAGCGCTGATGCTCCCCTTTAGGGGCTGGGGTGTGGCGAGAACTTTAATAATTCACCTTTACAGTGAATTTATTAGGGTCTGTAATATCGAGAGCAGAAGCTGCAGCATTGGAAATGCGCACATCCAGACCCTGATTTTGGCGAATACCACTCATTTCGCCTAAAACCTTTGCATAAATTGCTTTACTATTAGACGGATTGGTGATCCTGATAATTGTTCCCGGTTCTACATTATCCATCAATGCATAATATTTACCATCCTGCCAGCCACTGGATGTTTTAAATATGCTGGCCGTAGCTGATTTTTCATTGTTAGCCGCAGATATTTTTGATTGCTGTTCAAACTGTGATTTAAAATATCCTGCTCCACCCATAGCTACCTTATTTTCAGACGTCTGTTGGGCAATGGATTCTGGCTGCCTTTGCTCTGCTACAGGCTGGGTTTGCGGCTGTTGTTGTGCAGATCTTTGTTCAGGTTTAACCGCAGTTTGCGTATTGACAGGTGCAGGATTTGTTGTTGCTACATTGGTTGTGGGCACTCCTGTTGACTGCAAATAACCGACGATCAATTTCTGTCCCGTTGAAATATTATCACTTGTAAGCTTATTCCATTTGCGCAGGTTGGCCATGAGCACTTTGTTGTTTTTCATACTCACCCTGTACAAGCCTTCTTTCTCTCCAACTACGTAATATACGGGTGTTCCCCTTTCATCAGTTTGCGAAAAGTTAGATGTGTTCAGGGGTATCATTAACGTTTGACCAATATTTAATCCATTTGCCATATCAAGGCCGTTAAAAGCTGCAATATCTTTGGGCGAAATGGCATATAGTCTCCCGATAGAATAAAAGTTCTCCTTGGCATTTACCGTATGGGTTACATACATGCCTTTTTCATTGCTTTGTACCAGCAAGCCGTTCTGCGCATATCCCAGATAAGAAGCAATGAATAGAATAAAAAGCAATAAAATCTTTTTCATGCAAATACATTTTTGTTTTTCAATGGTTAGATTGTACACGGTCAGGCCTAACAATTTCAGGGTCGCAAATTAGCGAATATGGCAACGCAACTATCATATTTTCACATTTGCTTCAGGATGCGGAATTCTTTCGGATAATAATTATTTATTCTGTTGTTTAAGGCATTTATCCAACCTAAATTATGATTTTCATAGGTGATAATTTGCCAGCCTTTAACTTTTGGGGAAATACCAGCATCACTTTTTTGCAGGTACCTGATGGCTTCTGCATAGTCTACTGGTGTTTTTGGAATTTCATCTGCAACTAAATTGCTTAAAGCCAATGCATGTTCAGGCACTAATTTCTCCTTCATTACTTCACCTACTGCCACGCCGGCATATTGTACATTCAGGGCATTTTTGATAATACTATAATGCTCGGCTATCTGTATAGGAATTGCATAAATAACATTGGCTTTATACAATTGTATTTCTTTGGTGTTCAGCCAGGGCAAAACAACTGCCTGTTCTTTTGTGGTTATTTTTTCCAGTCTTGCTGGCTTCATTTTTACAACATTGGTAGCTGTTTTTTTTCTGAAGCAGGCAAGATATAACCCTTCACCTTTTATTTTATCTGGGAAGAAACGGTAACCGCAGGCTCCTGTACCAGGTGCTTTACTTTCAACAATATTCCATTCGTTTTCGATGGCTAGTGGAATGTTTTGCATCTGCCACTCAGTCATCAGCCAGTCTGCAATATCTTCATCCTCGTCCTTGGAATAAGAACAGGTAGAGTATATTAAAACACCATTTTCTTTTAGGGCTGGTAAAGCATCGGCAAGAATCCGTTTTTGACGGCCACAACATAGAATCACGTTTTCTTCACTCCATTCATTTATAGCTTCTTCATCCCGTCTAAATAAACCGCTCCCACTACAAGGCGCATCAACCACAATAACATCAAAAAAGCCTTCAAGCCTGGAAAAATGCTGTGGGTCGTTATTGGTTACTACAACATTTCCGCATCCCCATTTAATGATGTTTTGTTTTAAGATGCCGGCGCGGCTTTTTATGACTTCATTGCTTACCAGGAGGCTGTCAGAAGATATAAGGGATTGAATATGCGTGGATTTGCCGCCAGGGGCTGCGCAAAGATCCAGTACCTTCAATTGTTGGGAAAGATTTGTTGTTTGCCTTAATGCTTGTTCTAAAAACATACTCGATGCTTCTTGCACATAATAGCATCCGGCATGGAAGAGTGGATCAAATGTAAAAGACGGACGTTGGGTAAGATAAAAACCATAGGATGACCACGGAACTTTACCGTCTATTGACCATTCATCATTCACCGTTGCCGTTTTTGCCGGGTTGATCCGGATAGAAGTGATCTGTACTCCGGATTGGTGCACAGCTTCAAAAGTTTCCCGGTCAAAACCGGGAATGCCTTCCAATGAATTCAATAAGTCTTGTGGTAGATTCACGTTGGTTTTTCCCAAAAATCACAAATTCTTAATTTCTCCAATCAAATCCTGCAGCACTTTTTTAGCATCGCCGAACAGCATTGAAGTTTTAGGCTGAAAGAATAGCTGGTTTTCTATACCTGCATATCCCGGTTTCATACTTCGTTTGTTGACAATAACTGTCTTCGCTAATTCAACATCCAGGATAGGCATGCCATAAATAGGAGAGGAGGGGTCATATTTGGCTGCAGGATTCACTACGTCATTAGCACCTAGTACCAACACCACATCTGTGGTAGGAAACTCATCATTAGCATGTTCCATTTCCAGCAATTTTTCGTAGCTCACATCAGCTTCGGCAAGCAAAACATTCATATGTCCTGGCATACGGCCGGCTACAGGGTGTATTGCATACTTTACGTTTACACCTCTTTCAGTCAAAATCTTTTCCAGTTCATGACAGGCATGTTGTGCCTGGGCAACCGCCAATCCATATCCGGGAACGATCATTACCTTATTGGCATATGCCATTACAACTGCAGCATCATTTAAATTGATTTCTTTAATATGTCCTTGATCTTTGCTTACCGCAGCTTGGGTGGCATTGCCGCCGAAAGAGCCTATCAATACATTTTTCAATGAGCGGTTCATGGCCTTGCACATGAGTATGGTAAGCAATGTACCTGCTGCACCTACCAGGATACCGCCAGTGAGCATAACTTTATTATCATATAAAAATCCGCCACACGCAGCAGCAACGCCGGTAAAAGAGTTAAGCAGGGAAATCACTACAGGCATATCAGCACCACCAATGGGCAGCACAAATAATACGCCGTACAACAGCGATAATAGGAAGACAGCATAAAAAACAATATAAACAGAGACGGGAAGGGTGATGCTTATTTTATTTAATGGGTTTCGGAGCCGGAGGTTACGCAGTTCTTCTGGTCCAATGGTAAAAGATGAATGGATCTGGATGATCAGCAAAATGGAAATGAGCAGGATACCGCCTAGAAGCACCAGATTCGATACATGATGCCCTTTAAATGTTTTATCCTGTATGCGTCCATTCAGCTTACCCCAGGCAACAATACTGCCAGCAAACGAAATGGAACCTATTATTAATCCCAATAATACTGTAATGATTGTTACAGTAGGAACAGGCAGGATCAGCATGTCTTCATCTACACCGGATACAGATTCATATGCTTCAAAAATGCGAAAGGTAAAATCTGTGGCAGCAAAGTGATTGAATTCCACTAATGAAATCATTGCGGCACAGGCTCCACCCATACCATTAAAAAGACTAACCATCTCTGGCATGGCTGTCATCTTTACCTTTTTGGCAGCTAAAGTGCCAATGATACTACCAATAACAAGGCCGGTAAATATCCAGGCATAATTGTGTAGTTTGTTGCCATCTTCATCCTGATATAGAAAAATGGTCCCTAAAATTGCGAGCGACATTCCCGATGCTGCGGCCAGGTTGCCTTTACGTGCAGTTTCAGGATGAGATAACATTTTCAAACCTATAATGAACGAAACCGATGCAAGTAGATAAATAACTGTGAGTATGCTGATTTCCATATCTGAACGTGGATTGAGTATGAATTAATTTCCGGTTATTTTGATCGGGGTCCTCTTTTCTTTTTAAACATTTCCAGCATCCTGTCTGTTACTACAAATCCGCCAACAACATTTAGGGTGCCGAGAACCACAGCTAAAAAGCCAAGGATCAATGCTAAGAAATTGTCACTCTCCGCTTTACCCATCACAATGATAGCCCCGATGATCACTACGCCATGTATGGCGTTGGCGCCACTCATAAGCGGGGTATGCAATACACTGGGCACTCGGCCAATAACTTCAATGCCCACAAAAATCATCAGGATCACGATGTAAATAATCTGTTGGTTAGCAGTGATCCAGTTAAAAAAGTTTTGCATGTATAAAATGATTTAATTTTTTAGATTGACACATTCATCTTCACCCGCTCGTGAACGATTTCACCATTGTGAGTAATACAGCTTCCTTTTACGAGATCGTCTTCCCAGTTCAGGTTCAGATCACCATCTTTAGTGGTGATCAACTGAAGGAAGTTCTGGATGTTTTTGCCATATACCTTGCTGGCATCAGAAGGCATAGTAGCTGGCAGGTTACCTGCTCCAATAATACTTACACCATTGTGCACAACGGTTTCATTGTCTTTTGTAAAAGGAGTATTTCCACCTGTTCTTGCGGCAATGTCTATAATGACCGAACCTTTCCGCATTCTATTCAGCATTTCTTCTGCAATTAAAATGGGTGCTCTTCTACCTGGTATTTGGGCAGTGGTAATTACAATATCGGCTTTGGCAATACTATCCGCAATCCGCTGTTGCTGCCGCAGTTTATATTCCTCTGTTTGCTCCACTGCATAACCACCTGCTGTGCTGGCGTCGGCAGCGCCTTCCACTTCCACAAACTTAGCGCCTAAACTCATGACTTCTTCCTTTACTGCCGGCCGGGTATCAAATACTTCTACTATGGCACCTAATCTTCTTGCAGTGGCAATAGCCTGCAGTCCCGCTACGCCGGCACCAAGAATCAAAACTTTTGCCGGTGCAATGCTCCCGGCTGCAGTCATAAACATGGGAAGGTACCGTGGGTAAAAGTTAGCTGCCATAAGCACCGCTTTATAACCTGAAATATTAGCCTGTGAACTCAACACATCCATGCTTTGGGCTCGGGTAGTGCGGGGTAACATGTCCAGACTAAAAACGGTTAATCCTGCCTGAGCCCACTGTTGCACCAGATGTGGGTAGTAGAGGGGGTAAAAAGTACCTATAAGAACCTTAGAGTTGGGGATCTGGAGATTAGGGTCTGGATGTTGAATAGATAAAATAATATCTGCAGTCTGAATGATTTCTTCTGCTGAAGAAACGGATGCGCCGGCTTTTTGATAATCTTCATCAGGCGCAAATGCATTTGTTCCTGCACCTTTTTCTATCAGCATGCGGATGCCTTTCTTTGTCAACTGGGCTACCGCTTCGGGAAGGAGCGATACTCTTGTTTCATTTACAGGTTCTTTCAATACACCAATGGTCATGGAAGAGGGTTTAGTATATGGTTTGAAGATACGGAATTAGGGATTTGAAATTTGTGATTTGACGTTTGAAATTTAGTATTAAGTTGAATGACTGAAAGTTACGATGCTAACCAACCAGATAACTGCTGCATCTGTAACTTTTTGTAATAACTTAAAACCGGATAGTAAACTGTTGCTTTTCTTTAAATTCTTTGCGGAAAAAAACAAAGCCAAGAAAGAAAATATCAACTGTGCAGTGAACTGAAGGATGGTTTTGAATTTCCCTCCAGGCTTTTTCCATCTCTGCGCTCCAGTGAATATCATCAAATACCAATATAGTGTCGTTGTGTGTCTTTTCCAGAAACTGGTAAAAATAATTAAGCGTGGGTACATAGCGATGGTTGCCGTCTATATAGCCAAGGTCAACCAAAGCATGCTGCTGTAATATTTCGGGTAATACTACATCAAAGTTCCCTTGTAAGGATTGGATATTGTGAAGACCCAACTTGCTGAAGTTTTCGTTGGCAACCTGCCGGATGGCTTCACTCCCCTCTATGGTGGTGAGCCTGCTTTCCGGATTGGCAACACTTAAGTAAGAAGAAGTAACACCTAAAGAAGTGCCCAATTCAATAATGGTATTAGGGCGGTAATGTTTAACCAGCCTGAATAATAGCTGGGCATATTTCTTGGGTTTTAATGCAGTTGCGGCTAACTGCCTTATTTTTTTTTCTTTTGTAGTATGGATGCGTGAACCTGCACCCATATCTACAATTTTCAGCATTCGATTGTCCCGAAGAAGTTCCTTTCTCAACAGTTCAATTGAATCAGGTGGCGTATACTGGCTTTTGTTATTGAGCACATGAAGAATAAAGTCAAAGACAAATGGCGAATGCATGCCATGACCCTTGCCATTAAAAGCTGTCAGGTAATAATGAAGATATTTTTGGGCTAATTGGAATGAACTGTACACTTATTGCTGCATTTTACTTTGCCCGCTCCCAAACCTGGTAGGTATGCGGGTAGTCATTTTTTTCATCAGCAGGGCAGTGGCGCTCGCTGATTAATTTCCACTTACTTTGAGGTACCTCGGGAAAAAAGACATCTCCATCAAATTCATGGTGTATGCGGGTGAGGTAAATTCTATGGGCTTTGTCAAAAGATGTTTGAAAGATCTCAGCTCCGCCAATAACAAATATTTCTTTTACATCATATTCTTTTGCTTTCTCAATGGCCTCTCCTATAGAGTGTACCACATCAACATTTTCCTTTTGCCAATTTTTATTACGGGTAATAACAATGCTTTTACGCCCGGGCAACGCTTTGCCAATAGATTCAAAAGTTTTACGGCCCATGAGGATCGGCATTCCCCAAGTAAGGTTTTTAAAATACTTAAGATCGTTGGGCAAATGCCAGGGCAGCTTGTTGTCCTTGCCAATTACATTGTTTTCGTCAGCAGCGACAAGTAAACTTAAAATAATGTCTCCGTTTTCCCCATTTTCTGTCATTTCTTCAAATTTCAATGATAATGTTTCTATTTAGCCTAGACCGCCACTGGCGCTTTAATTGCTGGATGATGTTGATAGTTTTCGAGGGCAAAATCTTCGTAACTAAAGTCAAAGATGTTTTTAACCTCCGGATTTAATCTTAGCGTAGGTAAAGGAAAGGGGGCACGGGAAAGCTGCAGTTTCACCTGTTCCAGATGGTTGGTATAAATATGAACATCTCCGAAAGTATGAACGAACTCACCTGCCTGCAAACCGCAAACCTGCGCCATCATCATTGTTAACAGCGCATAAGAAGCAATATTGAAGGGCACCCCCAGAAATACGTCGGCACTACGTTGGTATAACTGGCAGCTTAATTTTCCTTCCGCTACATAAAACTGAAATAAAGTATGACAGGGCATCAGTGCCATTTTAGGCAGGTCGGCAACATTCCATGCACTCACAATAAGCCGGCGGCTGTCCGGATTGGTTTTGATTTGGTTAATTACATCACTGATCTGGTCGATGGTTTCTCCATTGGCACCGACCCAGCTACGCCATTGCTTGCCATACACAGGGCCCAACTCTCCGTTTTCATCAGCCCATTCATTCCAGATACTAACTCCATGTTCTTTGAGGTAAGCTATATTGGTTTCACCTTTTAAAAACCAAAGAAGTTCATGGATGATGCTTTTCACATGCAGCTTTTTCGTTGTCACCAGCGGAAAGCCCTCCTGCAGGTTGAACCGCATCTGGTAGCCAAAAGTACTAATGGTGCCAGTACCCGTACGGTCACTTTTGTGCACACCATTATCTAATATATGTTGAAGAAGTTGTAAGTATTGTACCATTTCTGAACTTGATATTTGGGAGAAAATAACAAATAAGCCGGAAAATTAGGTATTGAATGGAGTATGGCCAAATTCACGACAACTATAAACTTAGATTCCCCTCCTCTTCATTTCCTTCTTAATCAAATTCAATTCTCTGCTGGTTTGCCCTTTCACGGAAGTATTTTCCTCAGCACGCCGCATCAGGTAAGGAACAACATCGGCAATAGGGCCAAAAGGCAGGTATTTGCTAACGGAACAACCGGCCTGGGCCAGGTTGAAGGTAATATGATCGCTCATGCCATATAACTGGCTGAAATGTACGTGTGGATGGTTGAGCGGCAATCCTTTTTGTTCCAGCAATTGAACGGCCAGCATATTGCTGTATTCATTGTGCGAGGCAACAACCATTCCGACATGATCAATGTGTTGGATGCAGAATTTCACGGCTTTGTTGTAGTCTTCATCTGTTGCAGTTTTGTCTGTCTGGATGGGAGAGGGGTAGCCTTTCTCTGCTGCTCTTTCCCGTTCTTTTTCCAAATATGCACCTCTTACCAGCTTTACACCCAAAATAAAATTCCGTTCCCGGGCAGCTTGCTCTGATTTCATTAAAAACGCCAGGCGGTCGTGACGGTAAAGTTGTATTGTATTGAATAGCACCAGCCGCCCTTGGTTGTATACATCCATCATCAGCATGGTCAAAGCATCAACGGGCTCCTGCACCCAGCTTTCTTCTGCATCTATCATCATCCCGATATTTTCGTCTTTGGCCGTGTCACAGATGCTTTGGATCCGGTTGTAAACCCGTTGCCACTCATTCAGTTCTTCTCGGGATAATTGTTGGAGGGCGCTATTGTAGCGGCTAATTAGCGAGGACTCTTCTACGGCATGCATTAAGGCATCCAGCTTTTCAAGCAATGTATGACGGGCCAAACCAGTGACCTTTACACTCATATAAGGTATGTTGGGCTGGGAGGCTGCATATTTGATCACCCGGATAAATCCATCTCTTGCCCTGTCAAAGTCAGCTTCACTTTCTTTGCCCTCAACGCCGTAATCAAGAATGACCTGTACGTTGAACTCGGCTAGTTTCTGGGCCAAACTCGTAACTTCTTCTAACGTCTCGCCACCAACAAACTGCTTAAAAATGGTTTTACGGATAACACCTTTTACAGGCAGACCTGATCTTATGGCCCAGGGAGTTAAAGAGGTACCCATGGTTACCAGCCATGAATTGGACATCAGTGAAAAAAGCCGGTAGGCTGCTTTCAGTTCTGTATTTGATTTATAGGCAAATGCGGTCTTGGTATCATCAAAAGAAAGAATGGTCTGGGTAGCCATATTACAATCGTTTGTGTCTTTCAAAGCTAAGGGTTAATTATATCTCGATTCCCGATCTGTTGCCTTAGTTTTGGCCCAAATTTGAAATATGAAGGTCAAAACTCCTGCAGATAGTTATACTTCAATGACTGAAATAGTTTTACCTAACGATACCAATGTTTATGGCAATCTGATGGGCGGAAGGTTAATGTATTGGATGGATATTGCTGCTGCAATTGCTGCACAGAAGCATTGCAATGCACCCGTTGTTACCGCATCAGTAGATAATATTTCCTTCGAGAAATCTATCAAATTAGGCAATACCGTCCATATTGAAGCTATGGTTACACGCGCTTTTAATACTTCTATGGAAATACATTTAAAAGTATGGGGAGAAGACCTGACTACACAGTTCAAGTATAAAAGTAATGAGGCTTATTACACTTTTGTTGCTTTGGATCCACATGGACGGCCGCGCGTAGTACCACAATTGGCGCCTGGCACTGAAGATGAAAAGCGTTTGTACGAGGGAGCATTGCACAGAAGGCAACTTCGTTTGATATTAAGTGGTAAAATGAAACCTGGCGATGCTTCGGAGTTGAAGGCTTTGTTCGAGCAGGAGATCTAAATGAAGAAAACCACAATGTCGTATGATAATATTTTCATTTTTGTAGTATGGTAAAGCTATTGACCATTCACAATCAAAATCCATGCTACTCAACTTAAAATGGCACTACACTTCTTGTAACTTCCAATGGTGTGCTCCTTGCATCATGAATTTCTTGCTTTGTTCTATAGCGTCCATAACCTGTGCTAAGATCGCTTCAGGTGAATCGTCGTAGTTAATTTGCAATGGTTCTTTAAATGTTACAGAAAGCTGTGTGCCTTTCTTTTTAAACTTAAGGCCTTTTTTATCAAAAGCTCTCCAAAAGCCCTGGATCACTACGGGCACAACCACGGGTTTGCAATGTTTAATGATATAGGCAGTCCCTTTTCGGCCCGGTGCAAACGCTTTCGTCGTCCCTTGAGGAAAGGTGATGACCCAACTGCTGTGCAGGGCTCTTTCAATTTTACGCGTATCAGAAGGATCAAGGCCCCTGCGTACCTCCGTTCCATCTTTTCTCCAGGTACGTTTTACTGTGAGAGCACCGGCTAATGCAAAAATGCGGCTGATGAAACTCCCCTTCATGGTCTCTTCTGCAGCAACATAATAAACATTGGTAAAAGGGTTCAATAGATAATAAGGCACGCCCAGCCGGTTTTTCTTTCTCCATTTCACGGCACAAAAGATGTGTAGAAAAGTGATCACATCGGCAAAATAGGTCTGGTGATTACTAACAAATAAAACATTTCGATGAGGTAGTTGACTGATGTGTTCTGTTCCTCTGATCTTTAGTTTATTTATAATGGCAATACCAGGATAGGAAGCAATTCCTACAATCGCATAGACAAGCTTACGTGCCAAATGAAACTCTTTCAATCGTTTCCAGAAACCCATGGGCTTAGTAGTTAATGTTTTAAAGGTACAAATAATGCATAGTGTGTATGGGGAGAAAGTCTGGATGTGGAAAAATGTAGGCTAAAAAGACAAAATAAAAACCGCCCATAGCGGGCGGTTCTGGTAATAAAATTAAGTCCACTTATTCATGAATGCGGCGGTAAGCGCCGGATTTTAGAATTTATAAACGGCGGCGATCAAACCAGAAACTGTGCTCTTCTTCATAGCTCCTGAACGGTCGATAAAGGTTGCTGTTTCAGCATTATCCAAACGGAGTTCAGGAATGATGGTAAGCCCATTGATTTTGAAGTTGGCAGAGAGGGTTGTTTCAAAGATGCTTCCGGTCGGTAAGGCACTTAAGATTTCCTTTTTGTTGTCAAAATATTCGCCTCTTAGCGTTAATCCAAAAGTAGAAGTTGGATCTACGTTCAGATATAAAGCAGATCCCCACCAGCTTTCACTGTCGCCAAATTTAGAATCAAGGCTGCTTCTGGTTTTAACACCTTGTACTGTGCCGTTATATCCAATGCTGAATTTATCGCTAATAGCACTTGTAATTACAGCATCAATTTGGTTGATTTTTGTTGCAGCATCAAATGTTCCGCCTTGGTAGTTCAGGTAAACTTTCACTATGTCTCCAGCATAGCTGTATTGTCCGATCAGGAATTTACGAGCAAAATTGGCTGATTTAAAGTCTGTTGGATTGGTAACACCTAACATAAATCCGCTTTTACCAGCAGATAAATCTGCTTTAATACCTGTGTGGAGGAAAGGGCCATAAGAAAACATATAACTCATGCTATAGTTGCGGTTCAGGTAAGGATCTACCAATTCGTATCCAACGTGTGTGGCAAAGCTACCTGCTGTAAATTTCAAGTTTTCTTTAGGAGCATAAGTGAGGTAAGCCTGCTTAATTACAAACTTGGAGTTTAAAGCCGCAGAACCATTATCAACATCGGCAATCCTGTCTGTATAAGAGAACTCATCTGCTCTTGTTCCAAAACCAAGGTCAGCTACTACACCAACTTTTCCCATGGAATGCTCCAGTTTCACAGAAGCCATTCCTAATTCGAAAGAGTTTTGCGAATTCGTAAAGCTGGTTAAATTATTAAATGTTCCGGATTCTTTCTTTGGGTTGCTGAAATTAAAGCGGTAATAAGCATCTACATATCCGGATACAGCAAAATTGCTTTTAGTTTCAGTAGCAGTTGAATCTTGTGCAATGGTAAAGCAGAATGGAGCCATTGCTAAAAGGCCAGTGTAAACAGTTTTTAACATAAATTCTATTTTGGAATTGGAAAATAGGTACAGCTCTGGACTCAGATGAACCCGGGCAAGCTGTACCTTTTGATGTCTTGTTTAAAAAAGTCCTAAGTAGGACGGTGAGAAGTATGGATTAATATTCTGAAACAGATTCTTCTTTCATCTGTCCATTATCGTTGATGAGCAAAGTGCCTTGCAGGTACTTCTCATCGTGTTGAGAGGCATCCAAACCTAATTCTTCATCTTCAGAGCTTACACGCAGTGGCTGGATCAGGTTGATCAGTTTAAATATACCATAAGAAACAACGAAACTGTAGCTAACAACAATAGCAAGAGCTTTTAACTGAGTGAAGAAGAACTCAGGATTACCGTAGAACAAACCATCAGCACCGGCTCCATTAACAGTTTTTGTTGCGAACATACCGGTCAGGATCATACCTACGATACCGCCCAAGCCATGGCAGGGGAATACATCCAGGGTATCATCCAGTTTCGATTTTTGTTTGTAATAAACGGCAATATTAGAAATGATGGCAGATACAACGCCAATGAAAATACTTTGAGGAACGGCAACAAAGCCGGCGGCTGGTGTAATGGCTACCAAGCCTACTACAGCACCGATACAGAAGCCAAGTACGGAAGGTTTTTTACCTTTCAGAACATCAAAGAACATCCAGGATAAACCAGCGGCGGCAGCAGCAGTATTGGTGGTTGCGAATGCTGATACAGAAAGCGCATTGGCTCCTAAAGCAGAACCGGCATTAAAACCAAACCAGCCAAACCACAGCAGACCAGTACCGATAAGAACATATGGAATATTGGCAGGCGGAATTTCTTTTTGCTCAAGATGCGCTTGACGGCGTTTTAAAACCATAGCACCTGCTAAAGCTGCACAACCTGCAGATATGTGAACTACAGTACCACCGGCAAAGTCTAAGGCACCCATTTTAAACAGGAAACCATCTGGATGCCAGCTCCAGTGTGCTAATGGTGCATACACCAGCAAGCTGAATAAAACGATGAATAATACGTAGGAAAGGAAACGTATTCTTTCGGCAACAGCACCTACAACCAGGCCTGGTGTAATGATGGCAAACATCATTTGAAATAATGCAAATAAGGCCAGAGGAATGGTGGGAGCTAAACTCCAGGGCTCTCCTGACATCACATTCTTAAAAAATAGAAAGGTCGTAGGGTCTCCAATGAAACCGCCTTTGGATTGTCCAAAAGCAAGGCTAAATCCGATTACAACCCAAAGAACTCCTACAATACCGGCAGCTACTACGCTTTTGATCATTGTAGAAATTACATTTTTACGATGCACCATACCGCCATAGAACAAGGCTAAGCCTGGGGTCATTAAAAATACAAGGGCTGTAGCCACAATTAGCCAGGCGATATCGGCTGAGTTATAC
>CBKWHA010000015.1:0-38905 GCA_966674115.1 uncultured Chitinophagaceae bacterium | reverse complement strand
TCCCAGCTTCATGCCTGCTTGTACCAAAGGGTGCTCTTGAGGAATTGCTGATGAACGCAGGCGCGTGCTTCTTGGTTGCACATCACATTGCACATTAGATTTAATGATATCGAGCACCTCCTCGAACGTATACAATTCATTAACCCTGATATCTATAACAAACTTACATTGGGCTGGTACTACATTATGTGCTTTGTTTTCAGTTTCAATGACCGTCACACTCATTTTTACCGGACCTAACAATTCGGAGATCCTTGGGAATTGGTAGGACACAAACCATTCAATATCTTTTAATGCTTTGTAAATCGCATTTTCTCCTTCATTTCGTGCAGCGTGCCCGGCTCTTCCTTGTGCAGTGCAATCCAATACCATTAACCCTCTTTCCGCAACAGCCAATTGCATCAGCGTTGGTTCGCCTACAATTGCCGACCAGTTCCTGAAAGGAGTCGCTGAATCCACAGCTACAGACTGAAGAAATTCCGGCGCTTGCAATAATGCTTCAACCCCATTTTTACCACTGATCTCTTCTTCGGCAGTAGCAGCGTAAACAAGGTTATATTTCAGATCCTTCCGGTCATAGAAATGCAGAAATACGGCCAGCAGGGAGATCAGGGCACCACCTGCATCATTGCTGCCCAGTCCAAATAACTTCCCGTCTTTCTCAATTGGAGAGAAAGGATCAAGCGTATAGCCCTTGTTGGGCTTTACTGTATCGTGGTGAGAATTTAGCAAAATGGTTGGCTTTGAAGCATCATAATGCTTATTCTTTGCCCAAATGTTATTCAGGGATCTTTCTGCGGGTACATTGAATGCATGTAAAAATGCTTCTATTGCTGCGGCTGTATGATCTTCTTCCTTGCTGAAGGATGGAAGGGAAATCAATTGCTTGAGTAAAGAAATTACAGCTTCTGTCAATCCATCTACACTTGAGAAGGAATTTGGAGTGGATCTATGGTTTTGTGCATTCATTATTTCTGACTTCTTTCTACCACTATTGTGGTACCTGCATTACCTGAAATTAATTGATCCAGCTCTTCAGCCTTTCCAATGATCACTTTCCGTACACCACTGTTCAATGCAGCAAATGCATTATCCAGTTTAGGTATCATACCAGCAAAAATGGCACCTTCTTCTTTTAACTGCTGGTAAGAAACAGGATTGATCTCTTTAATAACGGTTGTATCATCTTCTGCATCACGAAGCACCCCGCTTTTTTCAAAAGAATATACCAGGCTAACATCAAATGACTGGCTTAAACCTTTTGCAATTTCCTGTGCTATGGTATCAGCGTTTGTATTCAGCAATTGGCCCTGCGCGTCATGTGTGATCGGCGCCACAACAATATTAATATCCTGATGTAAAAGAGTTTGAAACAAATCTTTATTAATGGCGTCCACATCACCTACATAGCCATAATCAATTGCAGCTCCACTCCTTTTATGTGCAAGGATCGCATTCCCATCAGCCCCGCAGATCCCAATGGCATTGGTACCGGCAGCCTGCAATTGAGCAACAATATTTTTATTGACAAATCCGGCATAAACCATGGTAACAACCTTCAATGTCTCCGCATCGGTAATTCGGCGGCCATCCACCAATTGTTGAGGAATATTGAGTTGTGAAGCCAGTCTCGTTGCCAGTTTACCTCCGCCATGCACCAACACCTTTTTTCCCTCAACAGAAGCAAAGCCTTTTAAGAAAGAGGTAAGCTTGGCTTCATCATCAATGATGTTTCCCCCAATTTTAATGACTATCAATTGCTCCATTAGTTTCTTACTGGGATTATTCTATAATTTAACAATAATATTGACCATTCACCATTGACCATTCACGCCCTAAAACAACGTCACTTATTGGATAAAATTTCAGAAAGCACTGCCTGTGCTGCCCAAACCCTATTGCCAGCTTCATGGGTAACAATACTGTTAGGGCTATCCAGCACATCTCCACCTAACTCCAGATTTCTTCTAACAGGAAGGCAATGCATCACCTTTGCATTATTAGTTCGCTTTAACTTCTCATTGGTCAGCATCCAATTAGGATCATTTGTAATGATCTTACCATAATCCTGGTAGCTGCTCCAGTTTTTTACATAAATAAAATCAGCATCCTTCAAGGCCTCATCCTGGTTATGGATGATGTTGGCTCCTTTAGTGAATTGCTCGTCCAGTTCATAACCTTCGGGATGCGTCACCACGAAGTCCGATCCGCCCCAAGCGCTCATCCATTGTGCAAAACTGTTGGCAACACATTGTGGCAATGGCTTTACATGTGGCGCCCAGGTCAACACAACCTTGGGCTTACGGGCCTCTTTAAACAATTCTTTTATTGTGATCAGATCAGCCAAACTTTGCAAGGGATGAAGGGTAGCACTTTCCAGGCTTACTACAGGAATTCCTGCATATTTGATAAATTGATTGATATACAGTTCACTGTAATCCTCTTCCCTGTTCTTCAGTGAAGGGAATGTTCTGATCGCCAGAATATCAAAGTATTTGCCCATGATAGGAGCAGCCTCTTTCACGTGTTCTACGGTGTTGCCGTCCATAATTGCATCCTCAGCAAATTCCAATGCCCATCCCTCCTGACCAACATTGAATACAATTGCTTCCATACCAAGGTTCTGAGCAGCGATCTGCGTGCTCAGGCGGGTACGCATACTTGGATTCAAAAACAGGCAACCAATGCGTTTGTTGGCACCCCAGGCTTTGTCTTTGAAAGGTTCAGACTTATATTCCAATGCCTTTTGTACAAGACCCTCAATGTCTGATACATCCTTAACAGAAATGAACTGTTTCAATTTAAGCAGTATTTAAAATGTCAATCTAAAGAACTTCAACTTTATTGACGCTAAGCAGCGAATTGATCTCTTCCTGCAGCACATCCAAAAACTCATCAATTTGTTTACGGGTAATGGCTAGTGAAGGCAGCAACCGGATAACGTTTGGTTTAGCCTCCCCGGTAAATATGTAGTGTTTGTATAAAAGATTTTTTCTAAGATCTTTTAATGCATCCGGCACATCGAAGCCAATCATCAAACCTCGCCCCCTTACATTTTGAATACCACTAATAGTTTTCAAACGGTTCATTAAATACTGGCCCCGTTGTACTGCTTTTTCTACAAGGCCTTCCTGCTCTATTACTTCCAGTACAGCAAGAGCAGCAGCACAGGCTAACTGGTTACCGCCAAAGGTAGTACCAAGCATACCGTGTTTAGGCTTTATGTGCGGCGCAATCAGAATTCCCCCGATAGGAAAGCCATTGCCCATGCCTTTTGCCATTGAATAGATATCAGCATTTACACCAGCATGGTCGTGAGAAAAGAATTTTCCGCTACGTCCATAACCACATTGCACACTGTCAGCAATAAACACAGCACCATGCTGATCACACAAACGGCGGATGAGTTGTAGAAAGCTTTCAGTAGCTACCTGAATACCGCCTACACCCTGGATGCCTTCTATGATCACCGCACAAACCTCTTGTCCTTTGGTCTGGAAATATGTTTTCAACGCAGCTTCGTCATTGAAGGGAAGGAAGTCTACATTATCTGTTTCATTTACCGGGGCTATGATGGCTGGATTGTCAGTTGCAGCCACCGCAAGAGAAGTTCTACCATGAAAAGCCTTTTTAAAGGCTACGATCTTTTTTCTCCCGGTATGGAAAGAAGCAAGCTTTAAGGCATTTTCATTGGCCTCAGCCCCACTATTTAACAGGAAAAGCTGGTAGCCGGTCTTGCCGCTAACTTTGATCAGTTTATCCGCCAGCTCCTGTTGAATGGGAATCTTTACTGAGTTGGAATAAAACGCAATCTTATTCAGTTGGTCTTCGATCCTTTTCACCCAATGAGGATGCGTATGACCAATACTAATTACAGCATGGCCGCCATACATATCAAGATACTGCACACCAGTTTCATCCCATACATAACTATCTTTTGCCCGTACTATGGTGATGTCATTGAGTGGATAAACATCAAAGAGTTTGCCACTCACACCCCCAGCCCCTAAAGGGGAGGGCTCATGCTCCGAGCTTATTTTATTTTGCTTATCCATGATTATTAGAATTCATTAAATAGTAAAAAGATACAATTAGATTTTGTGCGCAGGAATTTAAAAGCCCATAGGCTTTAAATCAAGACCGGCGCGTTCATCAATTCCAAACATAAGGTTCATATTTTGCAATGCTTGTCCGGATGCGCCTTTTAACAAGTTATCAATAGCAGAATGAACCACTAATTTTGATCCCACTTTCTCCAGGTGAATAACACATTTATTGGTGTTCACTGCCTGCTTCAAAAAGATAGGCGTTGTACTCACTATGGTGAATGGGTGACCCTGATAAAAATCCTGGTATAACTCATTTAGTCTTTCCTGGCTTAGGTCTGAATCGATTTGTGAACTAATGAAAATACCCCTTGTAAAATCACCTCTCCAGGGCACAAAGCTGATATCGATTTGACCATCTGGTTGTAATTGATAAAGCGATTGGCCTATTTCGTGCAGGTGCTGGTGTGTCAGGGTTTTATAAGCCTGGATGTTATTGGCTCTCCACGAAAAATGAGAAGTTGCTGCCAGGCTTTGTCCTGCACCGGTAGAACCAGTGATACCTGTTGTATATACTTCCTGCAACATGCCTGCTTTTGCCAGTGGCAATAACCCCAATTGAATAGCTGTGGCAAAACAACCAGGATTTGCAATATTGTGTGCAGAAATGATCCGCTCTCTATTCAACTCTGGCAAGCCATAAACAAACTTGCGGTTGTCAAACTTTGAATTCTGTTTGAGTCTGAAATCCTGTGAAAGATCTATAATTCTTACCGTATCGTCAATGAAATGTTCATCCATGAATTTCTTTGCCTCTCCATGGCCTACGCACAAGAACAATACATCAATATTGTTGCTCAATTCGCCAGCAAATTGCAATTCTGTTTCACCTATTAAGTCCTGGTGCACAGCATAAACAGGTTTGCCAGCATTACTCCGGCTATGAATAAAAGAAACAGAAACTTGCGGGTGGTTGATCAGCAGGCGGATCAATTCACCTCCGGTATATCCAGCACCGCCAACAATACCAACTTTAATCTTCCCCACACCCCCGGCCCCTAAAGGGGAGGGCTGGGCTGCAGAGCTCTTACTATTTTGGTCGTTCATTATTTTTCAAATACATTATATGGGAAAAGATACAATGCGGTTTGTGCGCTGACACTCCCCTTTAGGGGCCGGGGGTGTGTTAGGCGTTGTTTTCTTCCTGAACCTGGTAATAAATTGAAGTTTGATTGCCAAAGATCTTGCTGAACCCTCTTACATCTTCCCCACTCCAGCCCGTGTTCATTTCGCCGTACTTTCCAAACTTGCTGCTCATGAGATCAAAAGAAGATTCAATACCAATAATTTGGAAACGGTATGGAAGCAATTGCACAAACACACTACCGGTTACGCTTTTTTGAGAGCTTTCCAGGAAGGCTTCGATATCTCTCATCACAGGGTCTAGGATCTGGCCTTCATGAAGCCAGTTGCCATAGAACTGCGCCAACTGGTCTTTCCAACCCAATTGCCATTTAGTCAATACGTGCTTTTCAAGGGCATGGTGTGCTTTTAAGATCACCATAGGTGCTGCAGCTTCAAAACCTACGCGGCCTTTGATACCAATGATCGTATCACCCACATGGATATCCCTGCCAATGCCATAAGGTCCGGCTATTGATTGAACGTATTGAATCGCCTCTGAGGGATGGCTGAATTCCTTTCCATCTACCTTGTATAATTCACCTTTCCTGAATTCTAATTTCAGTTCTTTTTCTTCTGTTGCTGTCACCTGTGTTGGCCAGGCCTCTTCCGGCAACATACCTTTTGAAGAAAGCGTTTCTTTACCACCTACAGAAGTTCCCCACAAGCCTTTATTGATCGAATAAACCGCTTTAGCAAAGTTCATTTCCACGCCTTTGCTTTTCAGGTAATCAATTTCCTGCTCACGGCTCAACTTCAAATCACGAATAGGGGTAATAATTTCAACGCCCGGAATCATAATGTGAAAGATCATGTCAAACCGCACTTGGTCATTACCTGCACCGGTGCTGCCATGAGCGACTGCATCTGCTTTCAATTTTTTGGCATGTTCGGCTATGTGCAGCGCCTGGCTCAATCGCTCAGCACTAACACTTAAAGGATAAGTGTTGTTTTTCAACACATTACCAAAAATCAAGTATTTGATAATGCGATCATAATAACCTTTTACCGCATCAATAGTGGTATGCGTTTTTACACCCAACTTGTAGGCGTGGGCTTCAATCTGCTTTAATTCTTCTTCACTAAAACCACCAGTGTTTACAATAATACTGTGAACCTCGTAGCCTTTTTCCTCAGTTAAATATTTTACACAAAAAGAAGTATCCAATCCGCCACTGAAACCTAAAACTACTTTATCACCAGCCTTTAAACCTGAGGGCTGAGCTTCACTATTGTTTGACATTTCCTGCATGTTGATGTTTCGGTTTATAATTGATTTTTATATAACAATTAAAAGTTAAAAAGATGAGTTAAGATAGATTTAAAGCGAGAGGCACCATTTTGAAGTCTTTTTAAGCGATTTAAAAAGCGGCTTTGCTTGAACTGCATTAAACGCTCATAAACTTGCGACTTTTGCTCAAAGTGTTCTTTTGTTTCTTCAGGCTTGTAATGATCCTTGGGGTCGTAAAGCATGGCCGTGCAAAGGCAATTCTTTCTGTCTTTGCTCATCAATATTTCGTAATTCACACAGCTTTTGCAGCCGGCCCAAAAAGCCTCATCCTGGGTCAATTCAGAGTAAGTTACCGGCTCATACCCCAGCTCGCTGTTGATTTTCATAACAGCCAGACCCGTTGTCAAACCAAAGATCTTGGCATTGGGATATTTTTCCCTGGAAAGGTCAAAAACTCTTTTTTTGATCCCCTTTGCTACCCCACTTTTTCTGAATGCAGGCGATACGATCAATCCGGAGTTGGCCACATAATCGCCATGACTCCAGGTTTCTATATAGCAAAAGCCTACCCATGTACCATCTTCAGTAACGGCAATAACGGCCTTGCCCTCCTCTATTTTGTGGGAAATATACTCTGGCGACCTTTTAGCGATACCTGTACCACGAGCCTTTGCAGATGCCTCCATTTCGTCGGTAATAGTTTCCGAATAAATCTTATCGGCAGGGGTTGCTACCCTGATGATAATATTTTGATTTTCCACGCTGTAAAAAGAATTAAGGAAAAAAGTAAAAGGATTACCAGTCCCAATAAAATATGAATGTTCCGGGAGTATATTCACTGATAGGGGCCTTGGTGAGTGGGCTCGTCCTATCAGCCCTCACGTCGTCTGGAAAGATAGCGGAAAAGGTCAAAGCAAACAGCATACACACCCGTTGCCATAAACGGGTGAAAAACGAAGTATTTAGTATGTGTATTTGAGTTCACTTTTATTAAAGTTGGCGCAAAGTTATGTGATACCTTAAAATACGAGCAAAAAATTTTCGTAATAATTCCACAACTTTCTGACAAAGCCTATAATGCCAAAACCGAACCAATTTTCCATCCGCTATCTTTGTCTCATAACCCATGCATATGCAAAAATTGCTTCTCCAGCGAAACGAACGATTGGCAAAAATTCATGAAGGCGGCGGTAAAAAGGCCATAGCCAAGCAAAAGGAGAAAGGAAAGCTTACTGCCCGGGAACGCATCAACTACCTGATAGATGAAGGTTCCACATTTTTAGAAATCGGTGCTTTCGCAGGTTTTGAAATGTATGAGGAACAAGGGGGCTGCCCGGCTGGTGGTACAGTTGCCGGTCTGGGTTATATAAGCGGAAGGCAGTGCGTGATTGTTGCCAATGATCAAACGGTAAAAGCTGGGGCCTGGTTCCCTATAACAGGAAAGAAGAACCTGAGGATGCAGGAAATTGCGATACAAAACCGATTACCCATCATTTACCTAGTGGATAGCGCTGGTGTTTTTCTTCCCATGCAGGATGAGATATTCCCTGACAAAGAGCATTTTGGCCGCATTTTTTACAACAATGCACAAATCAGTGCGATGGGTATTTCACAAATTGCTGCTGTAATGGGTTCCTGTGTAGCTGGTGGCGCCTACCTGCCCATCATGAGCGACGAAACATTAATGGTTGAAGGCGCGGGTTCTATTTTCCTTGCCGGGCCCTACCTGGTAAAAGCAGCTATTGGAGAGGATGTGGACATAGAAACGCTGGGAGGCGCAGTTACACATACAGAAATTTCAGGCATAGCAGATTATAAATTCAAAACAGAGGATGAATGCCTGGACAGGATCAAAAGGATAATTGGCAAGCTGGGTGAAACAGAAAAAGCAGGTTTTGACAGGGTACAACCTGTTGAACCCAAATTAAAAGCAGAAGAATTGCGCGATATCGTACCATTGGACAACGCCAAGCCATATGATATGCTTCAGGTCATTGAAAGAATTGTAGACAATTCAGAATTCGACCAGTTTAAGGAGGATTACGGCAAAACCATTCTGTGTGGCTATGCCCGGATTGACGGCTGGGCTGTTGGTATTGTAGCCAACCAGCGCAAGATTGTTAAAAGCAAAAAAGGCGAAATGCAAATGGGCGGCGTGCTTTATAATGACAGTTCCGACAAGGCGGCCAGATTCATCTTAAACTGCAACCAAAAGAAAATCCCATTGGTGTTCTTGCAGGACGTTACCGGGTTTATGGTAGGCAGCCGCAGCGAACATGCCGGCATTATTAAGGATGGTGCCAAAATGGTAAATGCGGTAGCCAATTCAATAGTTCCCAAGATAACGATCGTGGTGGGCAATTCCTTTGGAGCTGGTAACTACGCCATGTGCGGAAAGGCGTATGACCCAAGGTTCATTTATGCATGGCCTACTGCTAAAATTGCTGTAATGGGCGGCGAGCAGGCAGCGCGCACTTTGTTGCAAATACAAATGGCTGGCATGAAAGCTAAAGGGAAAACCGTTTCGGCTGAAGAAGAAGCCCGCCTCCTTAATGAAATTAAAGGAC
The DNA here is from genome assembly GCA_966674115.1 of uncultured Chitinophagaceae bacterium. Taxonomy (GTDB): domain Bacteria; phylum Bacteroidota; class Bacteroidia; order Chitinophagales; family Chitinophagaceae; genus Flavisolibacter. Next base: position 29,879 of record CBKWHA010000015.1, on the reverse strand, counting down.
GGTATGAAAGACAAACTACTCCATACTATGCGGCTGCCCGCTTGTGGATAGATGATATCATAGACCCGATAGATACACGAAAGGTAATCTCGGAAGCCATTCATGCTGCCAATAACAACCCTCATTTACCAGACTTTAAAATCGGTGTATTTCAGGTATGATTTCCGGGAACCTATGAGGTTTTTCAAATGTTATAGGTTTTATTTGCAGCCCAGGTAATAATTAATAGATGTCAAACCCAATTACAATTTACACAGACGGATCTTCCCGTGGCAATCCCGGACCAGGAGGTTACGGAGCCATTTTAATGAGCGGGAATCATTACAAAGAGTTATCGGCAGGCTATCGCAAAACAACAAATAACCGGATGGAATTGATGGGGGTTATTGCAGCTTTGGAAGCCTTAAAGAAACCCGGACAAAATATCACCATTTATTCCGACAGCCAATACATCGTAAAAGCCATTCAGCAAGGCTGGCTGAACAAATGGATGGCTACCAACTTCGCCGGCGGCAAAAAGAACAAAGATCTCTGGGTTCGCTTTTACAACTTGGCGAAAGGACACCACATTAAGTTCGTATGGGTAAAAGGCCATGCTGATAATTTGTACAATAACAAATGCGATCAACTGGCTACTACTGCAGCAGACGGCAAAAATTTACTAATCGATGAAGGGTTTGAAATAGATCCAAATCACCTGACCTTCTGAGTAACTCTGGATATGGATGACTATAAAGAATAGTCTTCCATACAGAAATACCCGTAATAATATTATTAAACTGATTAATAGTTTAATGGTAATAATTAAGGCCCCGGAATTATTCTTCCAGGGCCTTAATTATTATCTTTCAAGTACACGTTTACGCTAATCCGTGATTTGCTTTTGGCTGTACAACAGTCTTGTTCAACAGATAAAATCCACCAAATAATAATCCGCAGAAAAACAAGTCACCCATTACAATATTACCCGCATAACCATTGATCAATCCATATTCGCGGTAAAAAGCCAGGGCATCATTATAACACATCATTAATCCATCAAAAGTCTTAGGACGGTTATAACCGCCACCACCTGCCCATACTGCAAAATTGGAAGCTATAAAATATAATAAGGAGCCACTAATTGAAAATCCAATTACACTTAAAACATTCACTTTTTTCATTAAAAATCCAAACAGGGTTAAGCCGGCAAAAAGCAGGTAGTTTTGCCACTGCCCCGAATAGAAGCCTTGAATTTCACTTAGGCCAGCCAGGTAAAGCGACTCATATAATACATCCGAAAGAAGCATGGACACAAGCGGCAGCACAAATGCCAGGCGTTTATTACGAATAACAGCACCTCCAAAAATGGCTAAAGCAATCTGGGGAGCAAAACCATAAGGACGCCCATCCCATACACGGTACAAAGCCGCCACTAAAATCATCATTCCAAAAATAAGCAGCAGGGATCTATTTAGTTTCATCAGTAAAAGTTTAAACAAAAGTAAAAAAACTCGGATTTACAGGATTAAAATAATATATGTTTATTCCTCGTTTCTCTGGGGTACTGCAGCCCGGAATACTTCACAGGAATCATCAGGTATTAGCTGATAAGTTGTTCCGGCACAAATGAAAGCAGCCTCACCTTTTGATATGCTTAATTCTCTTCCTCCATTTTTTACATTTACTTTCCCATCCATTACCAACAAAATCTCTGCGCTATAAGATTGAAGTTCCTGTTGGCCATTTTGCAACAGATATTGATATAATTCAAATTCAGGTGCCGGTGTTGTAAACTGTATTTCCTCCTGTTCGTGCGCATGAGCTCCCAAAATGGTAGGGATCGTTTCTTCAAAGCGCACATGCTTCATTAACTCGGGCACATCAATATGTTTATCAGTTAACCCGGCACGCAGAACATTATCCGAATTAGCCATAATTTCTACATTTTGGCCTTCCAGGTAGGCGTGTGGCATCTGGGCTGGCTGGTATATGCCTTCACCAACTCGCAGATGAACCAGATTGAAAAAATAAATAGAAAAGATGCCCCGGTCATAATAGCCATTTTTACAAAATGTTTCTGCCGCACGGGCCACCCAGAATTCCTCCTGGCTTTTTAATAATTCACCATTCCTATACAAAGGCATTACCCTTGAAACTTCCAGCTCCAGAATTTGGTTTACCTGGTCCTGTTCCATCAGCATTACTTTCTCATACAATCCCTGGTAACCACCTTGATCAAATTCATTAACTAAAAAGTCGAAGTCTGGTACAGCAGATAATACTTCTCTTAATTGTTCTGCAGGTTTGAAGCCATGCAATAGCCAGAAATCACTCAGTGCGACCATTAACTCTGGCTTATGATTTTCATCCTTATAATTACGGTTAGGAGCGTTTACCGGTATACCAATTGCATTTTCAGCAGCATAGCCTACCTCTGCCGACGGTTTACTGGGGTGCACCTGAATAGAGAGCATTTGCCGTACATCTAACACTTTTAACAAGTAAGGCAAAGCACCAAACTTTTCCATGATCTTAGCCCCCAAAGCTTTCTGCCTGTTTTGCTGGATATATTGATTAAGCGGTATTTCATGACCATTTTCTTCAATCGTGCTGGAATGGTTGGGATGGGCGCCAAGCCAATATTCAGCAAAGGGTTTGTTATCCGTGTTTTCTATTCCGAGCAGTTGAGGAATGAACTGAGTACCGCCCCAGGAGTAGTGCTGAACCTTACCTTTCAATTTATAAATGTTTTGAAGAGTTGACATTAACCTTTATTTTGGGCGTAAAGATAAACCTCTCGCATGGCAGCACACAACCAGCTTGGAAAAAAAGGTGAACAAATGGCTGAAGATTATTTCCGGCGGAATGAATATACAATCCTGCATCGCAACTGGCGTCATAGACATTGCGAAATTGATTTGATAGCTACAAAAGGAAATTTGTTGCATTTTATTGAAGTAAAGATCCGGTCTACTCAAAAATATGGTCAGCCTGAAGAAAGTGTAACCAGTAAAAAATTAAAATACATGATGAAAGCAGCAGATGCTTTTCTGTACCAGAATCCGCAATATCAACTTATTCAATTCGATATTCTGGCCATTACACTCGATAACAATGAACCGGAATATTTCCTGATTGAAGATGTATATATCTGAACAAAAGGTTTATCCCAGTTTTGCCATCATTTTTTCTACCATTTTAAATGTTGCCGGGCAATATTGCACATTTTGCTTGTGAACGTGAATATAATTAACCATTCTCTTTTTCGTGAGGTGAGGAAAATTGGCACAATCGGCTGGACGAACCTCATAGATCATACACTTATTATCATTACGGCTTAAGAACTGACAAGGACGGCTACTGTTCATCCATTCACCTGTTTTGGCATCCTGCACCAGCCATTTCTCCTTGAACTGTTTCGTAGTCATCCCCAATTGTGCAGCAATTCGTTTAATATCCTGGAAAGTGTAAGTAGGTGTCATTTCGCGGCAACAGTTTGAACACACCAAGCAATTGGTTTCTGCCCAAACATCCTTATCAATGACCTCTGCCAGCGCATCCAGCTTTTTGGGTGGATTCTTTTCCAATTTGGTCAGAAAACGCTTTAACCTGCTTTTATGCTGCAGCATATTGCTTTTGAATTTGCGCCGGAAATAAGACATGTAACCCCTTTTGCTCCGAAGTTAAATGAATTTGATCAACTACATTTGCCATCTTTAAATTAAATCTTATGAGATTTTTATTGCCAATTTTTATTGTATCCATTCTATTTGCCAGTTGCTCCGGCGACAAGCAGGGTGCCTCTGCACAGCTTTTATGCGATACTACTTGTACTACCGATAGTTTTAAATTCGCAGGCGACCACAAGTTGAAACCTTTTGTAACCATTTCTGTAAACAACTGCATTGCCGACACGCTTACATTTAGCCACAATGCTATGCCAACGAGCCGTCAGATCCATATGGGAACATATCTCGGCCACCTTGTTCGCTTGAACAAATCTGCTATTAGTGCTTATTTCAAAGACACCAGCTATGTTTGGCTTACTTTCAACGATTGTCCTACCGGTCGCGGATATTTATTGAAACTGCCATTTAATAAAAAGGAGAGCATCCGCAAAATGTCCAGTGCTATCAACAGCTTTGACAAGAAATTTGTAGTTCCTGACGATCTGCGTGCATATGCCGATTACAGCACGATCTATGTTGAGGATATTGCTACAGGCAAAACAGAAACAATGAGTTTCAAAGAAGAATACAAAATCGACTGGAACAATATTCACCAAACCATTGATTCAGTAAATATCAGCCGTAACCGCATTTTTGTCCAACTGAAAAAAGACGGGCAGAATGTACCATTGGAGAAAAATATCAGTTTATAGTTTTTTGTTTATAGTTTATGGTTGGACTTCTTGTAAACCAACCATAAACTATAAACCATAAACCAGAAACTTATCATGTGGGAGCCATACAAAAAAGGATTTAAGGCTTATTTACAACTGGAACGTTCGCTTTCAGACAATTCAGTTGAAGCCTACTTATCTGATATTGAAAAACTAACGGCTTACCTGCAATTAACTTCAACCTTAAAAACTCCATCTGAATTGGAGTTAAGCAACCTGCAGGCATTTATCAAATGGATTGCAGAACTGGGTATGACCCAAGCCTCCCAGGCCCGCACGATCTCCGGCATCCGTTCTTTTTACAAATACTGCCTGCTGGAAGATATTGCCCAAACTGACCCAACCACCCTTTTGGAAGCCCCTAAATTAAAACGTCAGTTACCCGATGTATTAAGTTTTGATGAAATCGAAAACATCATTGCACAAATTGACCTTAGCACAGCGGAAGGCGGACGTAACAAAGCCATTCTGGAAACAATGTATAGCTGTGGCCTAAGGGTAAGTGAAGTAGTTAATCTGAAACTTTCGCAATTATACCTAGATGTAGGATTTATCCGTGTTGTAGGTAAAGGCAATAAAGAACGGCTGGTACCTATTGGCAGCAGCGCTATCAAATACATTACTATTTATCGTAAAAATATAAGAGTACACTCAACCGTTCAGCCTGGTGAGGAAGATATTTTGTTTCTCAACCGTCGTGGTAAAAGGCTTACCCGCGTTATGATCTTTCTAATTATAAAGGACCTGGTAAAGAAAGCGGGTATTACTAAAAACATATCGCCCCATACTTTCCGGCATTCATTTGCCACCCACCTGGTAGAAGGCGGCGCCGACCTCCGTGCCGTACAGGAAATGCTGGGCCATGAAAGCATTACCACTACAGAGATCTATACGCATCTGGACCGTGAATTTCTGCGTAAAACCCTGGAACAGTATCATCCGGGATTTACTAAAAAATAGGCTATTATACCTCCTTTAAGATTGTATAAATTATTAAATCCAAACTTTTGCTGTAGCTCACGAATTGCCCGGGCGCTACGCCCTCCAGTTTGACAATGCACTACAACTTTTTTGTTACGTGCAATTTTATGAGCATTCTCTATTATAGAACCCAATGGAATCAGCTCTGCCCCAATATTGGCTGTTTCATATTCCTTTGGCTCCCGGACGTCAATTATCTGCACGTCTTCTCCATTAGTCCTCCACATGTCAAGTTCTTCAGGTGTGATTTCTTTTATTGAAGGTTCAGCCATCTTTGTTCCGCAAAACAATTCATAATCTATAAGTGCTTTTATATTTGGATTTTTCCCCGTGAGCGGATTATCCGGATTAGGTTTTATCTTAAGCAGGCGACTTTCAAAACTCAAAGCATCAAACATATAAAAACGGCCGCTTAAGGTCTCGCCCAGACCAGTGATTACCTTGATTACTTCCAAGGCCTGCACACTTCCAATAATCCCGGGCAACACTCCTAATACACCTCCTTCTGCGCAGTCTTGCACCAGATCCGGCGCTGGTGGCGAGGGATAAAGATCACGGTAATTAGGTCCTGTTTCTCCATTTGCTTGTTTGAAATTAAAAACAGACACTTGCCCCTCAAACTGGTGAATAGAAGCATAAACAATAGGCTTTCCAAGCAATATACAGGCATCATTGACCAGATAACGTGTTGGAAAATTATCTGTACCATCAGCCACTACATCATAATCCCTGATGATATCCATTGCATTTTCAGAAGTTAGCCTTGTATTGTATGGTATAATTTGAATGTATGGGTTGAGAGCTTCCAGTCTTTTACAGGCGGCTTCCACTTTGGGCTGTCCAATGGAATCCACGCCAAACAATACTTGCCGCTGCAGGTTGCTATCGTCCACCAGATCAAAATCAACAATACCGATCGTACCAATGCCGGCTGCTGCCAGGTAAAGCAAGACAGGACTACCTAATCCGCCGCAACCTATTACCAATACCTTTGCCGCTTTCAGCTTCTTTTGTGCTTCCAGTCCAAAGCCAGGTATAATGACATGCCGGTTATATCGGGAAAGCTCCGCGTTAGTAAAATCAGCAGTTTTCATTAATTATAATTTTGACGATGTAATCTACAATAACCATTTTCACGTTTTTAACTTACATCTCCATGCCACTTCGGCATTTGCTCCAATTCGATTAAATTCCCTGCATTCTTTTGCCAGGCTCTGGTGGTAGTGCCATTTGTGATTACCAGGTACTCTACCGGAACGCTGATGTTATAACGCAGTACTTGCTCCAGCACTGCAGGGTTTAAAGGTATTTCCATAGCTTTACACTCTACCATCATCCACGGCATGAACGCCTGATTGTAAACCAGAACGTCAAACCTTTTTTTGAGGTCGTTTAATGAGATTTCCTTTTCGAGTGCAATGAGAGCAGACGGATAGCTTAATACTTTTATTAAATAGTTGACGAAGTTTTGCCGTACCCACTCTTCATCAGTAAGCTGTAGCCACACTTTACGAATGGGATCAAAAATAAAGCGCTTATCCTCCTCTTCCCTGAAATGAAACTGCGGTTCAGGGTATGCAACATGAATCATCTGCCAAACTTATTGAAACTTCCCTTCTTTTAACCTATTTTCCAATTCCTTAAGTAGGGCAACCTGTGCAGAATTTATTTTTTCTCTGGCAGTTTCCAGATCAAACCATGCGGCCTTGTCAACCTCAGGAATTGACTGCCATTTTCCGGATTTGGGGGGCCATTCCTGACGAAATGTATTGCTTTTGATGGCATCAGCATCTAGATTTCCCTCAATTGCCCAGGCCATAACGATCTTACGTCCCTTCTGTTGTATCATAGTTAATGGAATAAACTGGTCGCCCTCCACTTTAAAGCCTGTTTCCTCCTTGAATTCACGTATTGCGGCCTCCAAAGGGTCTTCATCCGTGTACTCTCCTTTTGGGATTGACCATGCACCCGTTTCCTTACCTTTCCAGAAAGGTCCGCCCGGATGGACGAGAAAAACCTCCAAAACTCCTTGTGAAAACCTGTAAAGCAACAAACCGGCACTCTTTCTTGGCATAATTTCTTAATTGATTGAAGCTGTACATATCTATTGCATACGCCAGATTATTCAATGGCGGGGAGAGGAACTTTATAATATTCTTTATACCAGTTCACAAATTGCCTGATACCATCTTCTATCAAAGTGGAGGGTTGATAGTTAAAATCATTTTCTAATGCAGAAACATCAGCATAGGTCACATGTACATCGCCAGGCTGCATAGGCATCATCTGTTTTTTAGCTTCAACACCTAATTCTTTCTCTAAAAGATTAATAAAATAAAGCAGGTTAACAGGCCTGTTGTTACCTATGTTATAAATGCGGTAGGGAGCACTTGAACTGTCGGGTACCGGATTGGTATCCATCCAATTGACATTTGAAGATGCAGGCTTATATAGAACTTTAACAACACCTTCAACCACATCATCAATAAATGTAAAGTCCCGCTGCATTTCTCCTTCATTAAAAACTTTTATGGTCCGGCCTTCTAAAATAGCGTTTGTAAATGAAAAATAGGCCATATCGGGTCTGCCCCAGGGACCATAAACTGTAAAAAACCTCAAACCTGTAGTAGGAATTTTGAAAAGATGGCTGTAGACGTGTGCCAACAATTCATTGCTTTTCTTAGTAGCAGCATATAACGAAACCGGATGATCGGTGTGTTGCTTTGTGGCAAATGGGATTTGGGCATTCAAACCATATACACTTGAGCTGCTGGCATAAACCAGATGCCGAACCGGGTGCTTTTTGCAACACTCCAGGATATTGGTAAAGCCAACCACATTGCTATTTATATAGGCTAATGGATTTTCAATGCTGTAGCGAACACCAGCTTGAGCCGCCAGATGGCAAACAACATCAAAGTTGTTCTCTTTAAACAACTGCAACAAGAAATCGCCGTCTTCCAAATCAGCCTTTGTAAAAGAGAAATCTCCACTATTTACGCTTTGAATAAGCGTGTTGGGTTTGATTACATCCTTATTAATTCCGAGTTCTTGTAACCTGCCGTACTTCAGCCCAACATCGTAATAGTCGTTTATGTTATCTAACCCAACAACCTTGTGTCCCTCTCCGAGCAACTTTTTTACGAGATGAAAGCCGATAAAACCTGCAGCACCTGTTACCAGAATTTTCATTATGTATACTTTAATTCTTGAAGCACGAAAGTATTAAGTAATACCGTATGTGCCCAAATCTTGCTGTATAACTTCGTTTAAAGCCTGGCATCAACCTGATGACTTTCTAAAATCGACTTTACATCGAATAATACACATTGCTCATTACACAAGCTCTTGATCATGTCATAATTAAACTGTTTATGCGCAACAGCAACGATTACTGTATCATAAGTACAACCTTCAGGGAGCTCTTTAAAAGTAGCAACGCCGTACTCATGCATCACTTCGTCCGGCTCCGCCCATGGATCGTGAATGTCTACCTTCAGGTGGTATTTTCTTAGATGATTTACGATGTCGATCACTTTTGTATTCCGTACATCAGGACAATTTTCTTTAAAAGTGAAGCCCAACACAAGTGCCTTGCTGCCTACTACATGGATACCTTTTCTTACCATCAGCTTTATTACCTCGTCGGCTATATAAATACCCATTCCGTCATTCAGCCTGCGTCCGGCCAGGATGATTTCAGGATGATATCCTACTTCCATTGCCTTTTGAGCAAGGTAGTAAGGATCTACACCAATACAATGGCCTCCCACCAGGCCTGGTTTAAATGGAAGAAAATTCCATTTGGAGGCTGCGGCTGCTAAAACTTCACCAGTGTCAATATCCAGATGATTGAAGATTTTTGCCAATTCATTGATAAATGCAATATTGATATCCCGCTGTGCATTCTCAATTACTTTTGCGGCTTCAGCCACTTTTATAGTAGGTGCCAAATGAGTTCCAGCCTTAATGATACTTGCATATACCTGGTTGATGATAGCGGCAGATTCAGGAGTTGAACCAGAAGTAACTTTCTTGATTTTTGTAACAGTGTGCTCTTTGTCCCCGGGATTGATCCTTTCCGGCGAATAGCCAACAAAAAAATCTTCATTGAATTTCATACCGGAAATTCTTTCCAGAACCGGCACACATTCATCTTCTGTAACACCAGGATATACTGTAGATTCATATACCACTATATCGCCTTTGTTCAGGCATTTACCAACAGTTTCACTTGCTTTGATTAGTGGAGTAAGATCCGGTCTATTATATTTATCTACCGGTGTAGGAACAGTAACAATATAGAAATTGGACTTCCTTATTACCTCAAGTTCATCGGTCACATATAATCCCGGTGCAGCAGTATCTTCATCTTTCATTACCGAAAGCAGGTCTTCTGTGCTTACTTCCAAAGTAAAATCAAAACAGCTTCTCAGGTCCTCTACACGGTTTTTATTGATATCAAAACCCATTACAGGGTATTTTCTCGCAAATTCAACCGCTAATGGCAGTCCCACATAACCAAGGCCAACTACGGTAATTGAATAATCTTTCATGCCTCTTGTTTTTATTTAAATAATTTCTGCAATAGCTAATGAAAGGATATAATGACTAAAGTTTCACGGGAATAGATATCTGATAAACACTTCCTCAAAGGAAGTGAAATACGGCATAAAGCTTATTGCTTTATTAGTTTTAGTAAATAAATCAGAATAATAAAGAATACACTAACAAGCGGTAATTCGCAAATACTGAATTGTTGGCAATTCGAGAGGATTGGTTGGTGATGGGATCAAAAATAATAAATCAAAATTAAAGACTAAAGTATAAGATAAAAACTTTTTCCTTCAGATTCAGTCTATCTCAACATCAGGTCTCTTCTTAAGCTATAGGTGGTAGTAAGTACGCCTCGCATACCAGAAGCCAGCGGCCTTTCTGATTCTTTCGAAATTTCCAGTACCACCGGACCGCTCCTTAGCGTTTGCAACAGGCTCCCTTCAACGATTACTTGTCCGTTTTGAACTGCTTCTAACTGATTAATATCCTCGCTTTTAAAAGCGGTGTCAATCATTACAATTCTTAGATCCTCCTCAGGTTGCAGGCCTTCCACTTTCAAGGCAAGATCTGTTTTAGTAAGTGACCGACTCAAATCTGAATTCAATTGCAGAGGAGTAAAGGAAAACTCTTCTTTATATTGTTGTTGATTAATACTGGTAAAAGTAATGGTATGTTGCCCTTCGAAATCCGAAATAGGTTTTTGAATTTCATAATAAGCACCTAAGAACCGGCTGCTGTCTACGGATATAACCTCACCGTCTAATTCAACTTTTGCCGGCTCCTCAAGCGTAAGTGTAGTTTTCCTGGTTTTATTTGTATAAAAACGAAGGACGCAGGTGACCATTTCGCCTCCTTCTTCGGCCCGGATATCATAATGAGCATACACACCTGGATCTTTTGCCTTGATATGTACCCTCTCCTCATCTGTGCAAGAAACCAGAATGACTATAGCTATAATAAAACACAGCCCTTTCATAAAGGTAAATTACAGATAATATCTTGCCCCGAATCATGCTCTCTACAAACAGCATCCCCAATTTCAACTATCTTTGACCTCTGTCAAAATGGCTTTAGAATAAGTTCAGCATCTTTTTTGACTAGGAACCTGGACAGTAAAATACCTGTCCGACATTTGATTTTATATTTTAATAATTTATTATGGGCTTTTTTTCAAGAATATTCGGTGGCAGCAAGTCTGAAAAAGATGTGAAAAGCATTATGCCGCTGGTATCAAAAATTAATGAGAATTTCAACGCTTATCAAAGCCTTAGCAACGATCAGCTTCGCAATAAAACACATGAGTTTCGTCAGCGCATCAAAGACTACCTGCAAGGTATTGACGAAGAAATAGAGGTCACAAATAAAAAAGCGGAAGAACTCCCCTTCAATGATTTAACTGGTAAAGACGCTATTTACCAGCAGGTAGACAGCCTGAAAAAAGACCGGGACAAGAAAGTTGAAGAAATTTTAAAAGAATTGCTTCCTGAAGCTTTTGCTGTTGTAAAAGAGACCGCCCGCCGCTTCAAAGAAAATTCGGAGATTGAATCTACCGCAACTGAACTGGACAAAGAACTGAGTTTAACAAAAAACTATATCAGGATCGAAGATGGCAAGGCGATCTATCAAAACACATGGACAGCCGCTGGCGGACAAATCACCTGGAACATGGTCCATTACGACGTCCAGTTAATAGGTGGTATTGTATTACACCAGGGTAAAATTGCCGAAATGGCAACCGGTGAAGGTAAAACGCTGGTGTCTACCCTGCCGGCTTACCTCAACGCACTGGCCGGTGAAGGTGTGCATATTGTCACAGTGAACGATTACCTGGCTCGTCGTGACCAGGAATGGAACGGTCCCATTTTCGAATTCCTGGGCCTAAAAGTAGATTGTATCGACAAACACCAGCCAAACACAGAAGATCGTCGCGGGGCTTATAATGCTGATATAACTTACGGCACCAATAACGAATTTGGCTTTGATTACCTGCGTGATAACATGGTACACACCCCTGAAGAAATGGTGCAGCGTAAGCACCATTATGCCATGGTGGATGAGGTGGATAGTGTATTGATCGACGACGCCCGTACACCATTGATCATTTCGGGTCCGGTACCTCGTGGCGATGACCAGCAATATCATATCCTGAAACCTCGTGTACAGCAGTTGGTAGAAGCACAGGAACGTTTGGTACGTGGCTTCCTGAACGAGGCCAAAAAGAAAATAGCAGCCGGCGACGATGATCCTAAAAGTGGAGGCCTGTTTTTGTACCGTGCTTATCGCGGTTTGCCTAAATATGGCCCTTTAATCAAGTTCCTGAGTGAGCCTGGAATAAAAGTAAAACTGCAAAAAGCTGAAAACTATTACCTGGCTGACCAGCAGCGCAACATGCACGTTGTGGATGATGAACTGCTTTTCCATATTGATGAAAAGAATAAAGCTGTTGATTTAACTGATAAAGGTCTTGCAGCTATCACATTGGCCGGGGAAGATCCGGAGTTTTTTGTGTTGCCGGATATAGGCGTACGGCTTTCTGAGATAGAGCAGGCAGATTTACCTGCAGAAGAAAAATTACATCAAAAAGAAGCGACTTTAAATGATTATTCTCAAAAAGCAGATCGCATCCATAGCGTTCAGCAGCTCTTAAAGGCTTATGCCCTTTTTGAAAAAGATGTAGAATACATTGTAATTGAAGGTGCAGTGAAAATCGTAGACGAACAAACAGGCCGTATCATGGAAGGCCGCCGTTACAGCGATGGTTTGCACCAGGCCATTGAAGCGAAAGAGAATGTAAAGATCGAAGCTGCTACCCAAACCTATGCTACAGTTACGCTTCAAAACTTTTTCCGTATGTACCACAAGCTCGCCGGTATGACTGGTACTGCCGAAACGGAAGCCGCAGAGTTGTGGAGTATTTATAAATTGGATGTGGTAACTATCCCAACCAACATTCCTGTAATCCGTAAAGACGAGCAGGATCTGGTATATAAAACCAAGCGTGAGAAATATAAATCCGTTATTGATGAAATAGAAGCACTCCGCAATGCAGGCCGCCCAGTGCTGGTAGGTACTACATCGGTGGAAGTGAGTGAACTTTTAAGTCGTGCGCTGCAGGTAAAAAAGATCCCGCATAACGTATTGAACGCGAAACAGCACGCCCGCGAAGCACAAATAGTGGCTGAAGCAGGCTTGGCCGGCGCTGTAACCATTGCTACCAACATGGCCGGTCGTGGTACGGACATTAAGCTTGGCCCTGGCGTTAAAGAGGCTGGCGGTCTTGCCATTATTGGTACGGAACGTCACGAAAGCCGCCGTGTTGACAGGCAGTTGCGTGGTCGTGCCGGCCGTCAGGGTGATCCGGGTACTTCACAATTCTACGTTTCACTGGAAGATGACCTGATGCGTATGTTCGGCTCAGAGCGCATTGCCGGCATGATGGACCGCTTTGGCTACAAAGAAGGCGAAGTGATCCAACATAGTATGATCACCAAGTCTATTGAAAGAGCGCAAAAGAAAGTAGAGGAAAATAACTTTGGCATCCGTAAGCGCCTGCTGGAGTACGATGATGTCATGAATAAACAACGTAATGCTATTTATGAACGCCGTAACCACGCCCTCTTTGGCGATCGCCTGGCACTGGATATTGACAATGCATTTTCTGTAACAGCAGAAGAATTGATCAGTATTTACCGCGAGCAGGAAGACTTTGAAGGTTTCAAACTGGCTTGTATCGTAGATTTTGCAATCGATACACAGATTACGCAAGAGCAGTTCTTAAAAACAGATGTTAATAAGCTGGCCGATCAACTGTATGCTGAAGCCATTGAAAACTATCAGCACCATAAAGAGGATTTGAAAACCCAGGCTGTTCCTGTTTTCCAAAATATCCGTCAAACACAAGGGTCCCATATAGAGAATGTGATCGTTCCGTTTTCTGATGGTCGCAAGGGAATCAATGTTATGGCTAACCTGGACAAAACATTGGCTACCAGTGGTGAGGAATTATGTAATGCCATGGAGCGCAACATAACGCTTGCTATTATTGATAATAGCTGGAAAGAACACCTTCGTGCCATGGACGACTTGAAGCAGAGTGTTCAAACGGCGTACCTGGAACAAAAAGATCCATTAGTAATTTACAAAATGGAAGCATATAACCTGTTCAAGAACATGAGCAGTGAAGTAAATAAGGAAATTGTTTCCTTCTTAAGCCATGCAGCTTTACCGGTACAGGAAGAGGCTCCTCAACAGGTTCATGAAGCCAAAATGCAAAGAACAGATATGAGCCATATGCAGGTGAACAAGGAAGATATTGATGCTATGGGCGATGATTATGCAGCCAATGAAAAAGATTATTATGATCCTTCAGGCGCTGCGGTAAAACAAGAACCTATAAAGGTTGGACCAAAGATTGGACGGAATGATCCTTGTCCATGCGGCAGTGGTAAAAAGTTCAAAAACTGCCATGGTAAAGACCTTTAATAAATTGTTTATTTTAAAATAATTAATGCCGCGCTGTATTGCGGCATTTTTTATTGAAGTTTGCCAAATATCTTAATCCATGTCTATCGCAAAATATATCGACCACACTATTTTAAAACCGGGTACCACCCTGGCTGAAATACAAACCTTATGTGCTGAGGCCCTTGAGTTCGGTTTTGCCTCGGTTTGTATTCCACCTTATTTTATCAAGGATGCAGTAAGACTTACCAAAGGATCAACGGTCAAAGTGGCCACAGTCATAGGTTTCCCTTTTGGTTATAGCCACTACTCTGCAAAAGCAGCAGAAATAAAACAGGCAATTGAAGAAGGCGTTGATGAATTAGATATGGTTATCAACATCGCAGCGCTGAAGAATAAGGACTTTGCTTACCTGGAAGACGAGATCAAAACCATTACCCAGGAGATAAAAGGGAACAAAGCTATTTTAAAACTGATCATTGAAAGCGGCATACTCACTCATGAAGAAATCATTGCCTGCTGCAACCTTTATAAAAATTACCCGGTTCAATTCTTAAAAACCTCAACTGGTTATGCAGAAAAAGGTGCTACGGTAGAAGCCGTGCAACTGATGCGCCAGCATTTGCCGTCTCATATTGAAATAAAGGCGAGTGGAGGTATCAGAAATTATGAATTTGCAAAAGAACTTCTGGATGCAGGAGCTACCCGCCTCGGTTGTAGTGCCAGCGTTGCTATTGCCAAAGGTGAGCAGGTAACAGGAACGGGCTATTAACTTTAAAACAATAAAGGGCTTTGTAGCATGAATAAAGGGATTGAAAATCAATTAAATAACTTTAAAGTAGGTATATAAAGACTTTATTTTTGAAGTTTTAAGGTTAACTCTTTGATATTAAAGTCGCAACAAAGCTGGAACTATTTTTGGTCTGAACTGAACAAAACTGAAGAGATGAAATACTTCTTATGGCTTGTTTTGGCGCTTGCCACAACAACTGGTTATGCGCAAAACGATTCTGCCTTCCGTACCGCATCTGTCATTGTGCATAAGGATTCACGCATCGACATGCTGATTAAAAAACAAGCCAGCATCAATGCTGCATCCAAAAAGATCTATGGACGCACCATGCGTGGTTATCGCTTATTGGTGCTGAATACCAGCAAGCGCGACGAAGCCATTGCCGCTAAAACTAAGGTTTACACATATTTTCCTGAACTAAAAGCTTATCTCGTTTACCAGTCGCCATTTTTCCGTTTAAAAGCCGGCAACTTTAAGACTAGAGAAGAAGCAGTGCGTTATCAGCAGCAGATGAAGTCAATGTTCCCTAAAGGTGTTTTTATTGTAAATGATAGCATTGAAGTGAAACCCGAGAAGGGCGAGGATGAAGATGAAGCTCTGTAAAAGCGCAAAAGCAATCCTGCCAATATGAAGGTTTCTATTTAGGGTAACGTCCAAAAACTAACTTATTTAATGAATACAGATCAATGTCGTTTACTAAAGCTCATATATCGAAATAAATAATTATGAATAATATAATTTTTCAAGCGCGTGTCCATTCACTTATTATAAATATGTCCTTAAGTAAACGACATTGAATTACAGATTAGTAATTATAATCATTATTAACCTATTTTAAATTAATCTTTTCAAAAGGCTTTGTTGCATGGATAGGCAAAGGATATGACTTGATATCAAATGGCCATCAAGATAGATGATAGATGAAAAAGGACAGCAGGGAGAAGTGTAAGGTTTATGGTTTCTTAACTACTATCATCACCCATCAATCATCTATCATCTTGACAGCTGTTTGGTATTAAATTAATCTTTTCAAAATATAGGAGTTTTTGGAAGTACCCTTTAATTAGTTTAATTGATCTCTGCTTATGATTCATCAAAAAATAAAAGAATTAGCAAAACAATATGCCGCTGAATTTATTGAGGTAAGACATTACCTGCATGCTCATCCTGAATTAAGCTACCAGGAATATGAAACTTCCAAATTCGTTCAGCAAAAGCTTACGGAATTCAATATTCCATTTGAAATCAAATCTACCACCGGAGTAGTTGGCATTATTAAAGGCAAAAACCCTGAATCCAGAATTGTGGCTTTAAGAGCCGATATGGATGCCCTACCTATTAACGAGCAGAATGACGTTCCATATAAATCTCAGAAACCAGGTATCATGCATGCCTGCGGACATGATGTGCATACGACCTGTCTACTTGGTGCGGCAAAGATTCTTTCTGAAACAAAAGAGCAATGGGAAGGAACTGTGAAACTGATTTTCCAGCCTGGTGAAGAAAAGAACCCTGGCGGTGCCAGCCTGTTGATAAAAGAAGGTGTATTGGAGCATCCTAAACCTCAAAGCATTTTTGCACTGCATGTAAATCCGCAGCTCGAGGTAGGCTTGCTAAGCTTCCGTGCCGGTAAAGTAATGGCTAGTGCAGATGAAATTTACATTACAGTAAAAGGGAAAGGTGGTCATGCCGCAACGCCACACCTCACCTCCGACCCGATCCTTATTGCATCTCATCTGGTTGTCAGCCTGCAACAAATTATCAGCCGCAATGTAAATCCCTTCTCCCCTTCTGTACTATCCATCACGTCTATCCAGGGAGGATTTACAACCAATGTAATTCCGACTGAAGTTAAACTAATGGGCACCTTCAGAGCAATGGATGAAGAATGGCGCTTTAAAGCACATGAACTGATTAAAAAGCAAACAACAGAACTGGTGCAGGCAATGGGAGGTGAAGCCGATATACATATTGACGTGGGTTATCCTTGTGTATTCAACAATGCAGAGTTGCATGTGCAGGCGAAAAGCATTGCAGAAGAATTTATGGGTAAAGAGTACATCCAGGAAACTGAAATGCGCATGGGAGCAGAAGACTTTGGCTATTACTCCCAACAGATCCCGGGTTGCTTTTTCCGCTTGGGTACGGCTAATAAATCAAAAGGTATAACGGCAGGTGTCCACACTCCTCTTTTCAATATAGATGAAGCTGCCATTGAAATCGGAATGGGCATGATGGCAACCTTCGGCGCAACAGTAAAATAAGTTTATGGTTTATAGTTTATGGTTATCGTAACCTGCGATGGGCTAAGGCAACTATAAACTATAAACCATAAACCACAAACTCCTTAACGGCTCCTTCTCGCAGAGGAACTTCTGGTGGCCGCGGAACCACCTCTGGAGGCTGAACTTCTTGAAGAGGAACTGCCGGAAGTACTTCCTTTTCCACTGGAAGAACTCTTGCTTCTTGAAGCGGTTGATTTACTACCACTTGAAGAAGACCTGCTGCGCGTTGCACTTGGTCTTCCTGACGTAGCACTTCTTTCACTTGCAGAAGAGCCTCTGGCAGATGAGCCACTGGTACTTCTTCCGGATGTTGATGTTCTGGACGAAGTGCTTCTGCTGGCAGTGCCCCGGCCAGACGATGTTGAAGATTTTGATCCGCTTCTTGAAGTAGTGCCTCTGCTTGTAGATTCGCTTCTTGTACTTCTTTCACTTGGAGTTCCTCCCGTTGAACGCCGCATTGCACTGCTGCTTTTTGAAGTAGAGGAACGACCGCCTGAAGCAGAAGAACGTCCGCCTGAAGTAGAGGAACGTCCGCTTGAAGCAGTTGAACGACCGGCAGAAGTAGCTGAACGGCTACCCGAAGAAGTAGAGCGTCCGCCCGAACTTGAAGAAGTGGATCGCCCACTGGTTGAAGTTCTTTGGCTTGATGTTTTTCTCGATTGAGCCTGGCCAGAGCGACTTTGTGATGTAGATCTCTTTTGGCCAGTTGTTTTCTTTACTGCCATAATTAATGGGTTTTATGTATTATTTCAAAACACATGCCATGGTAGGGAAACGGAATAAGCAGAAATCTGTTTGTATTTTGCATAATTATTTGAATCGCTATTAAAACAAGAATTGAATAAGCAGATATCTCATTCAATTCTAACCAACTCATATGCAAAACGATTTACGTAAACAGGAAGCACTTAGGTATCATGCAAAAGACCGGCCCGGGAAAATTGAAGTAGTACCTACTAAAGAAGCCAAAACCCAACGTGATCTTTCTTTAGCATATTCGCCCGGGGTTGCAGAACCTTGTAAAGAAATTGCCGCCAATAAAGATGCCGTTTATAAATACACGGCGAAAAGCAACCTCGTTGCCGTGATCAGCAATGGCACGGCCGTGTTAGGACTTGGTGATATTGGCCCCGAAGCAAGCAAACCGGTAATGGAAGGCAAGGGTGTATTGTTTAAAATATTTGCTGACATTGATGTGTTTGACATTGAGATCAATGAAAAAGATCCTGAAAAATTTATACAGATAGTAAAAGCACTGGAGCCAACTTTTGGTGGCATTAACCTTGAGGACATCAAGGCTCCGGAATGTTTTATTATTGAAAAAACTTTGCGGGATCAATTGTCTATTCCTGTAATGCACGACGACCAGCATGGTACTGCCATCATAAGCGCGGCCGCTCTATTGAACGCCCTGCAACTGCAAAAAAAGAAAATTGATAAAGTTTGCTTTGTCGTAAATGGTGCCGGAGCTGCAGCTATGGCCTGCATAGAGCTATATGTTTCCCTGGGTGCATTACCCGAAAATTTTTATGTGTTTGATATCAATGGCCCTTTGCACCGCAGCCGTACAGATCTTGAACCTTTTAAACGTAAATACGCTAACGCGAGTGAAGATCTCACACTGGATAAAGCATTAAAGAACGCCGATGTTTTTCTTGGGCTTAGTGTCGGTAATGTAGTTACAGCCGAAATGATAAAAGGCATGGCTAAAAACCCTATTGTGTTTGCGATGGCCAACCCCGACCCTGAAATTAGCTGGCACGAAGCTACTTCTACCCGCAGCGATATTATTATGGCCACTGGCAGAAGTGATTATCCCAACCAGGTAAATAATGTATTGGGGTTCCCTTATATCTTCCGCGGTGCATTGGATGTACGTGCCACCCAGATAAACGAACCCATGAAATTGGCTGCTGTAAAAGCCCTGGCAGAAATGGCGCAGTCGCCTGTTCCTGACATTGTAAACCTTGCATACAATACAAAGACCATTACATTTGGCTCCGACTATATCATTCCCAAACCCCTGGATCCGCGTTTATTGGCTACCGTAGCTCCAGCCGTAGCCAAAGCGGCAATGGATAGTGGCGTTGCTCAACAACCGATTACTGATTGGGATAAATACCGGGCCAACCTGAACCAGAGACTGGGATTAGACAACCAGGTAATGCGCATATTGGGCAATAAAGCTAAAAGGGATCCGAAAAGAATTGTATTTGCTGAAGCCGACAACGCTAAGATCCTTAAAGCGGCACAGATCATCATTGATGAAGGCATTGGTTATCCTATCTTACTAGGTGATGAAGCCAAAATACAGACGATTGCACAAACCAACGGCATTGACCTGGAAGGATTGCCCATTTTTGATCCGCGAAGCGATGCCATGGAAGAAAAACGGAATGCCTATGCAGAAGTTTTCTTTCAAAAGCGGCAGCGCAAAGGATTTAACTATTATGAAGCGAAGAAAATCATTAAAGACCGAAATTATTTTGGCTGCATGATGGTTGAAATGGGCGATGCTGAAGCCATGATCTCCGGATTGACAAAAAACTACCCGGATACTATTCGCCCCGCCTTGCAGGTGATCGGTACAGAGGAAGGTGTAAATAAGATCGCTGGCATGTACCTGATGCTCACTAAGAGAGGACCCATTTTCTTTGCAGATACCACGGTAAATTTTAATCCTACAGCAGAAGAACTGGCAGAGATCACATTGTTGGTAGCCAGGGAAGTGCGCAACTTTAATATTATTCCCCGTATAGCCATGCTAAGCTATTCTAACTTTGGCAGCAGTAATTCGCCGGAAGCAACTTTGGTGGCAAAAGCAAGGCAGATTGTAAAAGAGCGCATGCCTTCGCTGATCGTGGATGGCGAAATGCAGGCAAGCACAGCTTTGAATAAAGAGCTCATGAAGGAAAATTATCCATTCAGTGAACTGGTAGATAAAGATGTAAATACCATGATCTTTCCTAATCTTGCAGCCGGAAATATTGCTTATAACCTATTGAAAGAACTTGGTGCCGCCGACGCCATTGGCCCCATCCTATTAGGACTGAAAAAACCCGTTCATATTCTGCAACTGGGAAGTTCAGTTCGAAATATTGTAAATATGGGTATCATTGCCGTTACCGATGCACAAACGAAAATCCAGACCGCCACACAGGAAGCCATTAACCGGTCGCCCTGGTGGAAGCGTTTGAAACGGAATAAACAACAAACAAATATTTGATTTTTAACCTCATAATATGAATTTTCTAAGTGAAGTCGGCAAATATATCCTGATGCTGAAAGGCATGTTTTCCAAGCCGGAAAACTTGAAAATGTACTGGAAGGAATTTATGCACCAATGTTCAGAGATTGGCATAGGCTCATTGGGTATTGTCGCTATCATCTCTGTTTTCATGGGCGCTGTATCCACCGTGCAGACAGCTTACCAGTTAGTGAGCCCCTTAATCCCGCTTTCTACCATTTCAACTATCGTAAGAGATACTGTGATATTGGAATTTTCTCCCACATTAGTATCCATTGTACTGGCAGGGGTTGTCGGCAGTAAAATTGCCGGTGAATTGGGAAATATGAGGGTATCAGAACAGATCGATGCCCTGGAGATCATGGGCATTAATACTAAAGCTTACCTTGTATTGCCGAAAATTCTGGGTGCGTTGGTGGTGATCCCCATGCTGGTCATTATTTCAATGGCACTGGGCATTTGGGGCGGACGTTTGGCTGGTTCTCTTGCTGGCATTCTTTCAGGCGCCACCTACGATAAAGGCCTTTTTGAAGACTTTATACCTTATAATGTTTTCTTTGCTATGGCTAAAGCCTACACATTTGCTTTCATTATTTCGAGTATTCCCGCCTATTTCGGATATCATGTAAAGGGGGGAGCCCTGGAAATTGGCCGTGCCAGTACTAAAGCGGTTGTGGTAAGCTGTATTACTATTCTATTCGCTGATTATATATTGGCGGCTTTATTGCTGTAAATGTCAAATACGAGGTTAGAGGTACGAGGTGCGAGGGACGGGGTTAGAGGTTGGAGGTACGAAGGGAAAAAACCTTGATAGTGGCGGCTTTCATGGAATAAGATAACTTACTACCCAATTTAATTTGGTATACTACTTATAATTTCTCGAACACAACTATATGATCGAAGTACATAACCTGAAGAAGAGCTTTAACGGAAAAACTGTAATTGAAGACGTAAGCTGGACCATGAAACCTGGTCAGTGCAACCTGATCATTGGTGCCAGCGGAAGCGGGAAAACTGTTTTCATGAAGTGCCTGGTTGGTTTGTTTAAGCCTGATAGCGGCGATATTTTATACAATGGGCAGAACTTCACAAAGATGACCAATGAGCAGAAAAAAGAAATACGGAAGGAGATTGGCATGCTCTTCCAGGGTTCCGCACTCTTCAGCAGTATGACGGTAGAGGACAATATCATTTTCCCCTTAAATATGTTTACCAAAGACAACCGCAAAAAAAAGCTGGAGAGAGTGAACGAAGTACTGGAAAGGGTAAACTTAAAAGGCAGCAATAAAAAATATCCAGCAGAATTATCCGGGGGTATGATGAAGCGGGTAGGTATTGCCCGGGCTATCGTATTGAATCCCAAATATTTGTTTGTGGATGAACCCAACTCTGGCCTGGATCCACAAACCTCAGGTCTTATCGACCAGTTGATTGATGAGATAACGAGAGAATACAATATTACAACTGTGGTCAATACGCACGATATGAATAGTGTGATGGAAATTGGCGACAACATTATTTATATGTACCAGGGCCATAAGGAATGGGAAGGCAATAAAAAAGAGATCATTTTCAGCAAAAACGAACGCCTCAACGACTTCATCTTTGCTTCTGAATTCTTGAAGGATGCTAAGGACATGCGCATGCTGGAAGAAACCGGCCAAATTCCTAACGACCGGGATATGCAGGAATTGATTAATAATGATGAACCTTTGATTCCGCCAAATGAAAAGGAATAAAAGTATTACAGAGGTACGAGGTTAGAGGTAAGAGGTTAGAGGTACGAGGTGGGGGTTGCGAGTTATGGGTTATGAGTTATGGGTTAAGAGGTTGGAGGTTGGAGGTTGGAGGTAAAAAACTATTGAGGGTTGCGGGTTTTAAGGTATACAATACTGTATTACCTAATTCAATTTGGTATGAATGGGACTGATAAACATACATTAAACAAAATAATATTTATAGAAAAGCTCATCAATTAGCATCAAAATACCCGAAAATCTTAACGAAAGTCGATAAACTCCTTTACTCACCCCTATCTTTGCGCAAAATTTTTAGGTCATGAACTTGCATGAATATCAGGCGAAAGAACTGCTAAAAAAATTTAATGTTCCAGTACAGGAGGGTTATGCCTGTAGCACCCCACACGAAGCTGAAGAAGCTTACCGTCAAATCAAAACCCAATATGGTAGCAACTTTGCCGTGGTAAAAGCACAGATCCACGCAGGTGGCCGTGGTAAAGGTAAAGTACGCGAAACCGGCGTACATGGCGTAAAAGTGGTAAAATCCCTGGATGAAGTTAGCGATACAGCACAAAAGATACTGGGAGGTACACTGGTTACCATCCAGACAGGTGAAGCTGGCAAAGTGGTAAATAAGATCCTGGTAGCCCAGGATATGTATTACGAAGGACCAACAGAAAGAAAAGAATTTTACCTTTCTATTTTGCTGGACCGTGCCAAGGGTCAGAACGTAATCATGTACAGCACCGAAGGTGGGATGGACATTGAAGAAGTAGCACACCATACGCCTGAGAAAATATTCAAAGAGTGGGTTCACCCCGGTGGTGGCCTGCAGGGTTTCCAGGCCCGTAAGATTGCCTTTAACTTAGGCTTGCAGGGTGAGGCCTTTAAAAACATGACCAAATTCGTTACCAACTTGTACAATGCCTACGTAGGGTTGGATTGCGGCATGTTGGAGATCAACCCGTTGTTTAAGGCTGCAGACAATAAGATCGTTGCTGTTGACTGTAAAATGAACCTGGATGACAACGCATTGATGCGTCATCCTGATCTGTCTGCCCTGCGTGATCTTTCTGAAGAAGATCCTACAGAAGTAGAAGCTGGCAAGCACAACCTGAACTTTGTAAAACTGGACGGTAATGTAGGTTGCATGGTGAATGGTGCCGGTTTGGCCATGGCTACTATGGACATGATCAAACTAAGCGGTGGAGAGCCTGCCAACTTCCTGGACGTAGGTGGTACTGCCAATGCTCAAACTGTGGAAGCTGGTTTCCGCATCATCATGAAAGACCCCAAAGTAAAAGCTATTTTGATCAACATCTTTGGTGGTATCGTTCGATGCGATCGTGTAGCCCAGGGTGTTATTGATGCCTATAAGAACATGGGCAATATTGATATTCCGATCATTGTTCGCTTGCAAGGTACCAATGCAGAAGAAGCTAAAAAGCTGATCGATGAAAGTGGATTGAAGGTGCAAAGCGCCATCTTGCTTAGTGAAGCTGCTGACCTGGTGAATAAGGCTGTGGCGTAAACAAGCAGAAGTACGAAATAAACGGTTAGAGGTACGAAGTACGAGGTAAGAGATTGTAGTTGAAAGAATAAGATGAAACTAGGTACTAACCGGCAAGCGCAATAGTTATCATTTGAAGAGGAATAAGAAAAGCCTGCAAGGTTTATTAGTTGCCTTGCAGGCTTTTGATTTTTAGACTTCTGAACGGATTAGAAAAGAGTATACTATTCAGCCAAAAGTTAAATTATGCAAAAAAGGGAGTTGTACTAATTCCTTCTCCTATTGATGTTAAAATGTATTTGACAAATTAAAGTTATCTTTTGATAAAATGAGACCATTTTGAAAGGGCATGTTATTGATGGTGGTAGGTACGTACAGATTTTGATTAATAATGGAGAGGTTGAAACAATTGAAAGGAAGGGATTAAACCGTAAAGCATTCACTCCAACTTATAACTGCCAAAATTTGGGTACACCTACAATAGTATCCAGACTGAGAGAAAAATTTCTGAATAGGGAAGTTTTCACCAGGGGAAGAATTGTTTCATTTTTTCAGGAGTATGAACCAGACTTAAAAGAAGGAACATTTGGCTGGCGAATCTATGATCTCAAGAAAAAGCAAATTATAAAAGACGTTCGGAAACGCATATACATCTTAGAATACAAACAAAACTTCCGGCCAGAGCCTGACCCGATTATCAACCAGATTGGCTCCTTTTTGCAGGCCCCTTAGATCACCATTATTATAATGTCTGGACCACTGCATGGTTGAACGAATTTATTGAGCTGCAGGCAACTTCGTTTTTTAACATATTAGAGGTGGACAATCTCATTCGCTTACAAATGATGTTAACTCGCCAATGATCATTCGTACCCTTTTTTGTTCGTATTGTTCAAGATGCACCGAGATCCACTCGCTGATGTATTCATTTTCCAGCAGTGAGCGAAATTGTTCCTTCAAATAAGCTTTAACTTCTTTGTCAGCAGTCTGCAGTTCTTCCCAAATGGAAGTGCGGTTATTTAATACATAAACTATGTCTTCAAAGTCTGAACTCCACCTGCCATCGCCACCTCCACGATTGTTGAAAGCTTCCATCTTGGTAGCCAGGAAATAAACAGGCTGAAAGATCTTTATACTATAATGTTCATCTAGAGCATGTGTTACTGCTGTCGCATATCCCTTCTCATACCAGAGATTAGTAAAACCTAAAGCATTTTCACCTGTTGGCATAACATCTACAATAATACCTTGTACACGATACCGGCAAATAACGCCGGACTCAGTATCATTGGTAAACCCTTTTGATCGAAGCCGTTCCTCAATGGCTGCATAATCCCGATAATGTATGAGTTCCACCAGTATATCCACATCATCTGTCGGCCTTGCTTCTCCTGAAGGCCGATCTGCGTATAATGCGACGGTTGCTCCTCCCACAAATACTACTTCGTTTGCCAGTTCCTCCAGTGCATCGTAAACAACCTTTATTCTGGTAATACTTTCCCTGCTCATAGAATGGCTTTTTTCAGTTCATCCATCGCCATTTTCAGTTCCCTCACTTTGCCTACCCGTAAAATATCAATACTGGCGAGCAATTTATAGAGCAACTCGTCCTTTCTGGCAGCTTTCGGTACATTAGGATGTAAGGGTTCAATCATTAACCCTCTTATGTCGCCTTCCTCATTGGGCCAGGCATAGTGCATTTCGGCCTGAAAGAATTTCTTATAGTAGGGGTGAGAATGGGCAGTTCCTAAACCTGTTACCATGGCTCCAGGACTGGTTGGGAACACATACTTAAGGCCATACTGAATGAATTCCATAAGGGCTAAACGATGAACATTGCGAACCTCTGCATTGTACAACCCTGCTTTTTCACTTCGTTTTAGAGACGCCGAGATCTCTGAAAGCGGGATAAACAGGTTGGCTGATAAATCCCTGTACTGCCAGGGTTTGTCTTTTAGACTTACCAGCTTCAATAAAATGACAATATCCTGTGGACGCATCATAGCCTAAAGATACACCTTTTGTTCGCTGTTCGCAAATCCCGAACAATGAACAGGTAAATTGTCTTGTCACTAATTTTCTAAAATCGGTGACAATACTTTGGATCATAAATTCAACCGTAAAAATCGAATAATCGAATGAATATCATAGTTTTATGACGTTTCTCAGCTTATATATCAGTCAACATCAATCGGAATATACATTATCTGAAGCGATAACTCTACCACACCGCAAATTTCTTTTGTATGCGAATTTGTCCTGTTACATCAATAATGTAAATACCGGTTTTTAAATGGTTCAATGTCGAAGACCGACTGAAAGATCCCCCACGATGATTGATGTTTTCAGCATTTACTAATTGCCCTGCAACATTCAATACACGAAACTGGTACTTGCCCGCCGGCAGATTGCTGATCTGTAGTTTCATCTGATTACCTTGAGCATAAACAATGATATTATGGTTCATTAACTTAGTGATAAGGCTTGTGGTATTGCTGTAAACAACCTTACCCGTAACCTCCACCGCTTTAATGCGATACATATTTCTTCCGACTGCAGCACTTGTATCTATCCATGTATAAGAGGCAAGGCCAAAATCATTCTTTCCAGGTATCAACTTCTTTACAGTATGAAATGTTTGTCCCTCAAAAGAACGTTCAACTTCATAATAATTAATGTCAGACTCTGTAAGATTGGTAAATTCAATTTGAACGCCGGTAGATTTTTCCGAAGCCTTGATATTAGAGAATCTTACCGGCAGAACACTGGCAGCTACAAAACCGAATGTAAAAGGACTAAACTCCGAAACATCTTGCCAGGTAACAGAGCCACTGCTTATACTGCCAGTAGACTCACCATCATGAGCGTTCCATGTATTATCAGAAGTTTTGAAATGTGCTACAACCACTGTTGATGGGTCACTAATACTGCATGCATTATCTGAGTCCCAATACAATGTAACATCCACATCGGAATTGCCAGAAGTTCTTTCCAGGTTCCAATATTCACAATTACTTACACTGAGTAGCCCAGGTGAAGTAATTGTTCCCAAAGCTGCAGCATTTTCAGGAATATATTCGGCTGTAAAGGCATCAGTTGTTAACTGGGGAGCAGAGATCTCTATGGGCAGATATTTGTTGTTTTTACCAATGGGAAATGTAAAACCTGTGTTTCCAATTTTCTTTGCAGGACCTTCAATAAATGAAGTATTGGAAGCGCCAGTCACACTCGCTCCATTTTTAAGTACCAGCAATTTATTGGAAGCTGTTGTTAACTGTCCACTGGTTAAAGTTAGGACACCACTTACATTCACTTCCTGTGAAAGTGTAACTCCTGCAACATTATTGATGGTAAGATTTTGAGCAGAAGTCAATCCGTCACCTGTTTCCTGCGCCCCGCTCCCATTATAAATATAATTTGCATTGGCATCATAACTTCTCGTTCCTGTTACCCGGATATTTCCTGAAGCTGCTGTTTTCCAAATTCCGGATGTAGACCTGATACCTAACGTACCACCGGCTGACAAAGTAAAAGTACCTCCTCCTGTTATCACAGTACTTTCATCGGCCATTTGCAACGTGGCACCACTATAAATGGTGAAATTGATTGTATTAGATACAGTTCCTCCGGAAGTGTAAGTCTGAATTCCGGTACCATCAAATTCAATAGATCCGAATCCATTATCTGTTTCAGTAATAGCTCCAGAGGTATGAGAAAAATCACCTGCAACTTTAATGGTACTACTTTTTCCACTCCAGGACATCATTAAAGTACCTCCATCCATATATACGCTACCCTCAATATTGTAAGTACAAGAAGTAGAAACACCAACCCTTAGAGTTCCGCCATTAATAATCAGGTCTCCTCCTATTGCTAAATCACTTTGTTTAATTTCCAGATAGCCTCCAGAAGTTCCACCGGTGCCAGTATTAATTATGGTGAAATCACCGGCTATTGACATGCCTGTAATAGCAAATGCAAAACCAGTTGATCCCTGGCTTGCACAATTCCAGGTAAAATTTCCAAAAGCCTGTCCTATCCCACCAATCTCGCTATTTGCGTATCCTGTGATAAGACAGGTCGAGGAAGGATCCCAATTGGAAATTGGAATGTTTCCGCCATTTCTACTATGTATATAAGTGCTATTGGGATTAAATTGTATAGTTCCAACAACTGTACCACTACTGGTATTTAGAATTGTACCTGAATTTGTAATGGTCCCATTTACAGTAAGATCGGTACCTGTACCATTAACTACAGATATTAAGAAACCTGAATTTATGGTCAAATTACCGTCAACAACCACTTGATCAACTGAGACGACTGTATTAACTGTAACAGTATGCCCATTCTGAATTGTAATGACACCATTAGTGTTATTTGGTGCAACAGTAGCTGTTACCCAGGTATTGATGTCGTATATTTCCCAGGTATCAGAAGCATTCCAATCTCCAGTTTTTACAGATCGATAATCGCCACTAGTCTGTCCGTAAATAAAGTTTATAAATAAAAGATGTGTAATTACAAATGCAAGAGGCTTCAGCGCCTCTGGTAAAAATCTCATAAGCGTTTTTAGATTTTGGTTGCCAGGTTACTTAAAGATTATGCGTTTAAATTTATACATGAGTTTTTTAAATACAAAGCTTTGTAGAACAATTTTTTACACTTTACTAGTACCCAGGTAAGATCAGGTTGAATTTCAATGATATATACCAGGGATGAATAAGCGTAATTATAAAATATTAAAATAATATCAGCAGCAGTAACAGCCATGCATAAATGCCAATTACCCGTACATTAAAAAATACTAAAAGTCATCTTCTGCTGCTTCTGGCAGGTAGTTTCCGATATGGGTAATAGAAAAATAAAGTTCAGTACACTAATAATAATACTCCACTAAAATTTTTTGCTTAAAAACTTTTTGCATGCCAGTATAATGATATATTTTTACTAAAATTTTTAGCAATATATGAAACCAAGGATAAACGAAATTTTAACCCTATATAAAATATAACAATATGGCGAAACAAACAGGCGAAGTTAAAATACAAGGCACAATAGGAGATCTTATATTTTACAAATCAGGCGATCAATACCTGGTTCGGCGAAAAGGGGGAAAAGTGGGTCCAAAGACGGAACGAGTTGCCAATCATCCCAACTATATACAATTCAGAGAGAACTCAACTGAATTCGGCACTGCCAGCAAGGCCGGGAAACTTATACGCTTTTCTTTAAAAAGCCTGGTGCAAAATGCACATGACGGTGGGATGTGTAACAGGATGCTAACTGAGGCGTTGAAAGTAGTTAAGACGGATAATATCAATATAAAAGGGAAACGAACCGTTGCTAATGGCAAATTAAAACTATTGCAAGGTTTTGAGTTTAATATCAACCATAAGCTGCGAATGGCGTTGCATGCACCTTATAAGCATGATATCAACAGGAAATCAGGTGTGGTATCCGTTAGCATCCCACCGTTTATTCCGGCAAACATGATCACAGCACCTAACAACACTACACACTTTACAATTATGGCAGGTATAGCGGAGATCAATTTCCAGGCAAACAGATTTGTAGTGGATACAAAGAAATCAGCGCAGCTATCTTTCAATAGTTTACCCACAGAAGAGATCAAGATAGAATTAGCCATCACCCCGGCAAGCACGCTCCCACTATTTGTTGTGTTGGGAATTGAGTTTTACCAGGAGGTGGATGGCGAAGTGCAAATGGTGGAAAATGGGGAACATAATTCAATGGCGTTGGTTTTAGTTCAAGGTTAGAGGCACGGGGTATGAAGTACGAGGTAAGAGGTAAGAGATTGTTATTGAAAGAATAAGATGAATTAGGTACTAACCGACAAGCGCAACTGTGATCATTTGAACAGGAATAAGAAAAGCCTGCAAGGTTTATTAGTTGCCTTGC
>CBKWHA010000014.1:0-39633 GCA_966674115.1 uncultured Chitinophagaceae bacterium | reverse complement strand
CATTGCTGTATTTAAAACAGCCGGTAAACTATTTGCCGTAAATAATGTGTGCAACCACCAGAACGGCCCTTTAGGTGAGGGCAAAGTAATCGATGGCTGCATTACATGTCCCTGGCATGGCTATCAATATCTGCCGCATAATGGTTGTTCGCCTGCACCATTTAAAGAAAAGGTGAGTACATACGACGTCAAAATTATCGGTACAAGCGTTTGGCTTAATCCCACACCTTATCCTGAAGGCACTGAACGTCCCGGAGCTGTTTTGGATGTAGGAACACTTAAAGTTCAAACACCCGATGATGAATCCAAAGTCCCGATTTAACAATAAACTCAAAATAATCATCATGCAAGACGATTTCTATATTGGTTGGCAGCCCAAAGCACCCGGCACATTTGCAAAGTTTGTACGCCAGTATTTGTATGCATTAGTTCTGATTGTAATTGCTATTGGAATTGCATTGGCTATTTTACAAAAGCAGTTCAGCACGGCAACTTTTGAGTTTGGAAAATTGACAACAGTAAAAGGCATCTATTCGGCCTTTCCTGTGCCTCATCTGTCTGTTGTAAATAACCAGGACCGTATCATGATTCCGCTGGTAGGTTATGGAAAAAGTGGTGCCGAAGGTATTATGCAGCAATTAGAGCAGGAAATAGCCCAACCACTTGAGAATAATGAGATCACACTAAAAGGACAATTGATGTATGGAGATGGAAAAGTGATTATGCAGGTTGATAAAAAAGAAAATCCATTAGTAGGAATATCCAAGAATGAAAAGGGTAGGAGCTCAATAAATAAAGCTTCTGTACAAGAATTGGGCAACCTGAGTTTTACCGGAGAAATAGTAGATCCTAAATGCTATTTTGGTGTGATGAAGCCCGGCGAAGGAAAGCCTCATAAAGATTGTGCAATCCGGTGCATTTTAGGAGGGATTCCGCCTGTAATGGCAATTACAAATATAAAGGGAGAGCGGAATTATATCTTGTTAACAAGTTCTAATAGTAAAAGAAGGATCAATGATGAGGTAAAGGATTTTGTAGCAGTGCCTTCAGAGGTTTCAGGACATGCATTTCAATATGATAACTGGATCGTATTACGGGTAAATGAAATAAAGAATATTCAGGCCGCAATGGTTAATAGACCTACAAAATCCTTGGCAAACGGTTGCCGGCCATCAGACTATTGCAATAAGAATAAAGCACTATAGCTATCCTGACGTTAAGCATTATTATAAACTTTCAACACAGTCTCTCTTAATACAGAAGCTTTATCTGAGCACATGAATTCCAGTATTTCCGCCAAAGCTTCAGGTTTTACCCAATTATCAGGATCGGCTTGTGGCATGCTTTTCCTGTTGATTTCTGTATCCAGAGTGCTGGGAACAGCAACTGTTGCTACAATATTTTTTCCTTTCATTTCAGCATTGATATAATCTGCTAACTGAAACAATAAAGATTTGCTTAACGCATAAGCCACCATATTTTTACCGTCCGTAGGTTTCAAGGCTGGACGTGAGCCAATAAAAACCAACCGGCCATAATTCTGGTCCTGCATATGCTGCAGTAATGGCCTGGTAACATAATATGCAGTTTCAAAATTGAGTGCGATTTGCTTTTTAATGTCATTACCGGTTGTTTCAGCAATTTTACCCATAGCGAAGCCTCCTACAAGTAACAAAGCTGCATCGATCTTTTGATGTGTTGCTATAGCTTTTTGCACAAAAGCTATTGTTTTTTCCTCATTGGTAAGATCTACTGCTTCAACAAACAGTTTGTCATGCGCAGGCAACTCTTTCTTGGATTCTTCTTTTGAAACGGTTGCAATTACAGTATATCCCTTATTCAGAAATGTGTTGGTTACTGCATTTCCTAAATTGCCATTAGCACCGGTAATGATAACTGTCTTCATTATTTATTTTTTAATTGTGAAAAGTGAATGCTTATTGCCCATGCTCTGCTTTTCCCGTCTTCACCCTTATTTTATACAAACTGCCATGAGCGGTTAGATATAAAGTCTTACCATCCTCATCGCCCCAGGCCATGTTGGCAGGTCTTTCCGGCGTAACAATTTTCCCTAACAGCTTTGCATCAGCAGAAATGATCCAAATTCCTCCTGGTGCTGATACGAATAAGTTTCCTTCTTGGTCTATCTTCAATCCATCTAATGCTTCTTCATCTTCAGTCTGGTTAAAATCATAAAATACCCTGCCGTTCTTTAAAGTTCCGTCTTCTTTTACTTCATACCGCCAAATAGTTTTCGTTTCATGAATATTACGGATGTCCCAGTTGGTTACATATAAATATTTCTCATCTGGCGAGAAAGCAATGCCATTAGGTCCACCAAGGTCACTGGCTACCAATTGCGTTTTCCCATTTCGAATCAGGTATACACCTTGTATATTCAGTTCTTTACGGGGATCGTTGTAAAACTTAGGAAGACCATAAGGTGGATCGGTAAAGTAAATGTTGCCGTTGTTGCTGATCACCAAATCATTAGGGCTGTTGAAACGTTTACCATCTATCTTGTCTGCAAGAACTGTTACTGGTCCTTTCTTTTCGTGGCGAATGACCCTTCGGTTGCCGTGCTGGCACACAACTAACCTGCCCTCTTTATCAATTGCCAACCCATTAGAACCAGGTTGTCCGAATGCTCCGATATCCGCTCCGGTATAACCACTATGGCTCATGTAAATGGTAACGTTACGGTTATGGGGATCATATCGGTAAATAGTATTCGTATTAGGATCACTAAATAATAAATAACCGTCAGGATGCCAAACGGGTCCTTCCGTAAACTGGAATCCTTCTGCTATCTTTTCAATTTTTGTACCCGGTTCAATAATATTATTGAATGCAGGATTGATGGTGTATACTTTCCCTATGTCTTTCCAGGATTTCTGAGTTGGCAGTTCTTTATAAAAATCCACAACTGCATTTCGGATCCATATATAATTGTCTGGTATTTTTCCCAACGGGCCATTGATACCAAGTATGGCAATGAAAAACTTTTCGCCGGGTTTTGCATTTTCTGTCAAAGTCACCCTGTTCCTGGTATTATAACCACTAATCAATCCGTTGCCACTTTGCCCGAACCCCTCTGCCTGTTTTCCGTTCACCCAGATTTCGCTATAATCATCCAGGGTGATCTCAAAGACTGCAGTACCGCCTGTTGTATGCCAATTGCCTATGGTTTGCGGAATGGTCAATTCCACTTTATACCATACAAAAGAAACCAATCCTGTTCCCTGGCGTTGTTCTAAATCTTCAGGTTTGATGGCTTCGAATCCTTTATCGAAATCTGCTGACCCAATTTGAGGATGAACATTATGGGTCTGTGTGGTGATGCCAGTTGGATACAATAATAAAGCATCTGTTGGTGAAGGTCCGGGTTTCTTGAATGCTACCTCATGGATATGAGCTGGCTGCACAAACCATTTTGCCTGAACCAGCCTGGCACCATCTGAAGTTTTCAAATCAGCAATAGCATCTGGTTTATCCACTGTAAGATGACGTATTTCCTGTGCCTCTGCCAGGTGCATAGATCCAATTAGCAGGAATATGAAAAATGGTCTCATGGGAAGTCGATTTAACTGGGTATTTTATAGATGTTGAATAGGGTGGTGCTAGATCTTTGCTTTACTGCCAGCAATGGCTATATCTTCATCTTGCTGCGCACTGGCACTGCCACTCACGCCAATGGCACCAATTACTTGCCCTTCGAAATAGATTGGAATACCACCCTGTAAAAATGTATGGCCTACAGTAATCAATGCTTGCCGGCCACTATTGATCGAGTTTTCCAGTTTGGAAGAAGGCGCCTTGAATGTAGCAGCAGTATTTGCTTTCTTTACCGCTACTTCAGCAGAGGCAGCAAAAGTTCCATCCAATCGTTCGAGGTAAACAAGATTACCTCCTGCGTCAACGATGGCTATGGACCCACCTGGAGCATCTAAACTTTTGGCAAATTGTACCGCTTCGTGAACTATCTTTTTGGCAGCATCCAGAGAGATATTCTTATGTTGGAGTACCTGTGCGTGGGTAATGGTAGCTATTAGATTGATTACAATACCTGCGATTATCTTTTTCATGTTAAATTCATTTTTTGTTTAGTGATAAATGGATGTTTCATGCCTGTTGATCATATTTCACTTTTTTACCGGCATGCTTTTTTACCTGCTTAGGCCAATTAGCATCAGCTTTTTGTACGCTTTCACTTATATCTTCATTAAATAGTTTATAGGCCTTTTGGCTATGTTGTAATATCAACCTGCCATTGTATATCTGGAAGATGTTTGGGTCTATTGGTCGTAATTTGCCTAATGTCATTGCATAGCCACAGTAGGCACCATACTGTGGGGCGTATTTTGCAGGATTATCTTTAAAGAGGTTTGCGTTCGCTTCGGATGAAAACCAATAGGTTGCGCCATTATACCTCGTTGTAAAATTGGAATTCCCTTTAATAGCCCGGTGTGTTGCAAAATAGGCAACAGCATCATACCCATCTAATAGTACACCCTCCGGATTCGTATTATTCAGAAAGCCTTTTTCTTCATCAGTTGTGATCTGCTTACCATGTTGTTTCATTACTGCTGGCCAGTACTTGTCAGCTTTTGCCAGGTTGCCCCTTACATCTTTATTCCATCCTCTTACTGCCCGTTGGTTGTGTTGAATCACAAGTCGACCATCCACAATAGAGAATGTGCTAACATCTATTGGCGCTACACGACCAAGTGAAACGGCATAAGCACACCATGAGCCGAATTGCGGTTTGTATTTTTCCGGATTGGCTTTAAACAAATTCAGGTGATCCTGGTTGGCAAATTGATAAGTGGCCTCTTCATATTGATACTGAAATTGAGGCGAACCTTTCATCGGTTTTTGATCGGTAAAAAAAGCAACCGCATCATATCCATCCAGGATAATTCCTTCTTTATTGATATTATTAAAGAATTTCCCATAGCTGATCTGCTCCTTACATCCCGTAATGCCAAATAACAATAAAACAGCAAAAAGCAATAGGAACAAGTTCAATGATGCAAAACTTGCAGTCTGC
Organism: uncultured Chitinophagaceae bacterium; assembly: GCA_966674115.1. Classification (GTDB taxonomy): domain Bacteria; phylum Bacteroidota; class Bacteroidia; order Chitinophagales; family Chitinophagaceae; genus Flavisolibacter. The sequence goes on along the minus strand of CBKWHA010000014.1, from coordinate 34,583 downwards.
CAAAATAATTGGCGGGTAATTGTTCTTGAGTGAAACCACTTGAATGCAATGAAACGATTTTTCATAACCTTTTTTTCACAAAGGAAAAGTTTAGTTATGCGGTTATTTGTCAGATGATTTACAGGTAGAGGAGGAGTGTGTCGTGTGGATTACAATTAAAGGGAAAATCTAAAAGTTGAAGAAGATATAAATAAAAATAAAAAAGCCCAAGTGATTGAATATCAAGCTTGGGCTTTTAGTTGCGAAGGGGAGGATCGAACTCCCGACCTTCGGGTTATGAGCCCGACGAGCTACCGCTGCTCTACTTCGCGATGTAATATCTTTTATTTTAAGAACTGTTTGTTTTCGATTGGAGTGCAAATATACAGGCAAATACATTACTGGCCAAACAATTTTTTATATTCTACATTTGCAAATATTTTTTAACTAAGTGAAGACAGGTTTTGTTAACATATTCGGAAGGCCCAATGCCGGGAAAAGTACCTTGCTCAATGCCATCATGGGTGAGAAGCTGGCTATTGTTTCGCCTAAGGTGCAAACAACAAGACACCGCATTAAGGGCATTCTTACAGAGAACGGCTACCAAATGATCTTTTCGGATACGCCAGGGATCATAGAACCGAAATACAAACTGCACGAAAAAATGATGCAGGCGGTTAAAAGCTCTTTGGAGGATGCTGATATTGCCTTGCTGCTGGTTGATGTAAACGACAATTGGGAAGAGTGCGATGCCATATTTAGTACTCTGAAGTTAAAGGTGCCTTCTATTGTAATTATTAACAAAACGGATACGGCTACAAAAGAAAAGATCGATAGGGCAGTAGCCTTCTTCAAAGAAAAGCCTTACTGTTCAGAGGTTATTACCCTTTCGGCATTGAGCGGGGTTGAGGTAAAAGAGATGTTAAAGAAGGTGGCTGAGAAATTGCCTGAAGGTGAACCCTTTTTTGCAGAGGATGAGATCACGGATCTTTCGGAGCGCTTCTTTGTAGCAGAACTGATCAGGGAAAAAATATATGATCTATTCGAAGAGGAGATTCCTTACCATACTACCGTTATTGTTCGGGAATTCAAACATAAGTCTACTTTAATTAAGATCGGTGCCGATATTATTGTACAACGGGAAACACAAAAGTCAATCATCATCGGTGAAGGCGGAAAGATGATCAAGAAGATTGGTACAGAAGCAAGAAAGGATATTGAAAAGTTTTTGGCCAGCAAGGTTTTCCTGGAACTGCATGTTAAGGTCCGCCCCAAGTGGAGAGAGAATGATCTCTTTTTAAGAGAATATGGTTATCAGTAGGGGAGGTTTTAAAAATTCATAAATCGTAATTTGTAAATAGTAAACAGAATGGGTTTTACAGTAGCCATCGTTGGAAGGCCGAATGTGGGCAAAAGCACTTTTTTTAACCGTTTGCTGGAGCAGCGGAAGGCCATAGTGGAAGATATACCAGGTGTAACACGCGACCGTCAGTATGGTGTTGCAGAATGGGGAGGTAAGACCTTCGACGTGATTGATACCGGAGGTTTTGTGCCGGATAGTGAAGATGTTTTTGAACGTGAAATACGCAAGCAGGTACAGATCGCTATAGACGAAGCCAGTGCTGTTTTGTTTTTAACCGATGTTACGACCGGCATTACCAACCTGGATGACTCAATGGCTGATTTACTGCGCCGTTCTACCAAGCCTGTGTTCCTTGTTGTGAATAAAGTAGACAACAACCAAAGGCTGTTGGAGGCAGCAGAATTTTATAGCCTGGGATTTGAGAACGTCTTCTTTATTTCCTCCATCAGCGGCAGTGGAACGGGCGACCTGCTGGATGCTGTCACTGAACTCATCAAAGATGAACCTGCAGAGGATGAGGATAAAGAGCACCTGCCTAAATTTGCCATCATTGGCCAGCCCAATGTGGGTAAATCTTCTTTGCTCAATGCATTGATTGGGGCTGAGCGTACTATTGTTAGTGATATTGCAGGCACTACCCGGGATACAATCCATACCCGTTATAATCTGTTCCAGAAAGATTTTTATCTGATCGATACAGCCGGTATCCGGCGCAAGACCAAAGTGCATGAAGACCTGGAGTTCTATTCGGTTATTCGTGCTATTAAGGCTGTTGATGAAGCCGATGTTTGTCTTCTGATGTTGGATGCAGAAAAAGGCATTACAGCCCAGGACTTGAGCATTTTCAGCCTGGCAGCCCGGAAAGGGAAGGGACTTGTGGTATTAGTAAATAAGTGGGACCTCGTAGAAAAACAAACCAATACGGCAAGAGATTATGAAAAGGTGTTAAAGCAGCGTCTGGCACCATTTACAGATGTCCCTGTAATTTTTATTTCTGCCAAAGAAAAAACCAGGATATTCAAAGTAATTGAAGTGGCCCTGCAGGTATATGAGAACAGGAAAAAGAAGATCAATACATCAACCCTGAACGAAGTAATGCTGAAAGCTATTGAAGCATACCACCCTCCGGTAGTTCGCGGCAATCCTGTAAAGATCAAATATGTAACACAGTTGCCAACAGTGGTGCCTTCATTTGCCTTTTTCTGCAACTTCCCGGATGATATAAAACAGCCATATAAAAACTACCTGGAAAATCAACTGCGCCAGAATTTCGATTTTACAGGTGTGCCTGTCCGTGTTTTCTTTAGAAAGAAATAGCAGCATTTTTTGTTTTTTACATGCCAGCAATTACCTTTGCAGCCGTTAAACTAAAAAAACAAAAAATTACTATGAAAAAGTTATTTGCAATGATCGCTATCGTTGGTTCTTTAGTAGCTTGTAACAATGCATCTGAATCTACAGAAGGTGCTGCTGATACTGCTGCTACTGTAGATACTGCAACTATCGTTGACACTGCTGCTACTACTGTTGATACTGCTGCTGCAACTGTTGACACTGCTGCTGCTGTTGATACTGCTGCTGCTCACTAATAAGTAATTATAACATATTACTTCTTGCAAGAAGGTCCCTCTGCTCACAAGGCAGGGGGATTTTTTTTGACCAAAATTTATAAAAAAGAGGCGCCTTTTATTCTAAAGCGCCTCTTTTTTATATACTATTATAGCATTTCAACATAAAATGCTATTATTCCTGCAAATCCGTGGTTGTTGTTAATGTTTCTGTCTCCATAAGCTGGAACCGTTCTACTATGCTTTCTACTGTATTTTTGATGGCTTCCAGTTCCTCTGTTTGTTGCAGGATGAACACATTATCTTCCAATGGCCCGGTCACTTCCTCCATTTCCTTCCTATTGTCATAGACCATTTGCCTGAACTCATTCTGATAATCCTTTGCTCTCGAGTCATGAATACCCTTGGCCATCCATTCTTTGATTTCCAGGAATTGCTGCATCAGGTCTTTCAACAGCAAAGGCGTAAACTGCTCTTTTCTGATTTGAAGCAATTCAAGCAGGGAAGCAAAAGCATGCTCCAGCTTTTGACTTTTATAAAGCTGGCCATTCTTTCTGTAAAAGTCATGAACTTCCTCCCAACCGTTGATAGTGCCGGATCTGATATTGCGAAGCAGTGAATCCACTGCATTCTGTGGTATCAGTTGCCCGCCGATATTGCTCCATTCCAATCTTTGGGGCTTTGCCGGCAAAGCTTCCATCAGCTTTTCAAACGAGTTGATCCTGTTGGATTGTATAAAATGAACCAGTTGGCTTACGCCATAATAAACGATCAGTTGCTTATAAATGTCATACGATTGCTGCACCTTGATCATCTTAACAGGGCGCTTGTCATTTTCAAAACCATAAGCAAACACTTCTGTCTCGCCAAGCTTTTTTTCATCTAAGATTTTCTTTCCAGTAGCAATCAGGAAATCTTCCTGGTCATTGTCATCCCCACCCTGTTTGGCAATGGCAACAAATTTTGCAAGCAGCTTTAAAGCGGTAAACGCTTCATTGATGCTGTCCGGTGCCAGGTAATCATACTCTATGTGCTGTGTCTTTTTGATGCGTTTATCGCGATCAATGTATTTACCTGCATTGCGCGCTAGTGCGTACATGTTATACTGGAACCAGTATGCCGGCATCACAACGAGCTGGTTATTGGCAGTATCATTACTAATCAGGCTGAATGGAATAGGTATATTAAGCTCTGATGCATAATCTCCTTTAGCGATCAGTGTAAAGCTGGCAAATTTTGAATTGTGTTTCAGGCTCACACAAAGGCCAGGCCAAAAACCCCTGCCTGCAATGATCTCACCGTCAGCCGCACGGCTGTTGTGGTTAGAGCCGATCGTAGCGCCGGCTGCCATGTTACTTTGTCCCATGACCAATGCTGCGCACAAAAAAGAGTTGTTGTGGTGCTGCTCATGGGCTGGGTAGATTAACGAGTTCAATACCTCGCAACAGGAGATTGTAGCATTATTACCGAGGTAGGAGTTGATCAGCCTTGCTCCGTATTTTAATTGCGAATGGGAGGCCATTATAAAGCGAACAGCCTTTACACCATAGAAGATACGGCAGCCAAAGCCGATAATACCGTTTACCAGTTCACAACCTTCACCAATTTGTGTTTGGGCTTCAGGCGATGAATTGATGGTAAGGTTTTTCATCTTGTTGGCGCCTTTGATATAGGCGTCGCAACCGATCCATACATCCTTGATGATACTGGTGTTCTTGATGACAGTGCGGTCTCCTATTTTACCATAATAACCTCTTTGCTGATCAAACCTTTTCTCTGTAAACTCCTGAAACTTTTGCAACAGTAATTTATCATCCCTGTGTTTCGACCATAAATAAGCATCTCCTGGTAGCATGCCGTTAAAGGGCATTATTTTCCTCCCGCCATTTTCATTACAGATCTCCAGCCATATCCTTACATCTTCTTCTTCGCCATCCTTGATCACACCATTGCCAAATTTCGACTTGTTAGTGGTATGCAGTTCATGAACATTGGTAATGATTACTTCATTGCCAATGATATAATGAGACAGGTAATTAACGTTCTTGATAACTACATTGTCACCAAAATCACAACTGATCAAGGTGCTGTTGTAAAGGCCTACAGGCTGGCAAACGTTGTGGTATTCTAAGTATACAGGTTCCAGCTTCCCAATCCGCACCAATCCGTAAAACTTGCAGTTTTTTACCAGTTCCGGGTTGAAGGCATCCGATACGAGAATTTTGGTCCAGTCATCTGAAGTATTGTTGTTGCGCACCAAAGCCTCTATTTCATAGGCTGAAAGGTTGCGGTATTCTATTCCATTCCTGTTTTGCAGATTACGTAAATGATACTCGTCTTTTCCTGCTGGCAGAAAGGGCGGGGCAATAAAATTGTACCCTAATGTATTTAACGGCCTTTTAATGATTTCGTTCATGGGTGATTATTTACTCTACGGTTACAGACTTGGCAAGGTTGCGTGGTTTGTCCACATCAAGTCCTTTAACTACGCCTACATAATAGGCCAGTAGCTGTAAGGGAACCGTGCTCAGCATCGGTGCCACAATTTCATCAGCTTCCGGAATTACAATGACATCATCGGCTAAAGATGCACTTTGGTCATCACCTTCATTGATAACAGCAATTACTTTTCCTTTGCGGGCCTTGATCTCCTGCATGTTGCTGATCACTTTTTCATGGTAAGAATCCTTGGTGGCAATGAACACAACCGGCAATGATTCGTCAACCAATGCAATAGGTCCGTGCTTCATTTCTGCTGCAGGATATCCTTCTGCGTGAATATATGAGATCTCTTTCAGCTTAAGGGCGCCTTCCAGGGCTACCGGGAAGTTATAACCGCGACCAAGGAAAAGGAAGTCCTGGGCATCCTTGTATTTTAATGCCAGGTGCTTGATATGTTCAGTGTTTTGCAACAGGGTAGAAACTTTTTCAGGAATAGCTTCCAGTTCTTTCAGCAGTTGCAGGTAACGTTGTTGATCAAGCGTACCTTTCATTTGACCAACCTTTAAAGCGATCATCGTCAACACAGCCAATTGCGCTGTAAACGCCTTGGTAGAGGCAACACCAATTTCTGGTCCGGCGTGTGTGTAAGCACCTGTATGCGATGCACGGGCAATAGAAGACCCTACAACATTCACAATGCCCATGATGATGGCGCCTTTTGATTTTGCGTTTTCAATGGCTACCAGCGTATCTGCTGTTTCACCGCTTTGTGAAATAGCAAGGATCACGTCGCCTTCGTTGATGACAGGATTACGGTAACGGAACTCAGATGCATATTCCACTTCCACATTGGTGCGGCATAGTTCTTCAAATATATATTCTGCCACCAGGCCTGCATGCCAGCTTGTACCGCAAGCCACGATCACAATGCGTTTGGCGTTGATTAATTGCTCGGCATATTTGTCAACACCGCTCATGGTAATGGTACCGGCATTGGCATCCAGTCTGCCGCGCAAACAATCATAGATCGTTTGCGGTTGTTCAAATATTTCTTTCAGCATGAAGTGGTCATAACCGCCTTTTTCAATGGCAGCCAATTCCATATCCAGCTTGGTAATAAAAGGTGTCTGGCGTTCGTTGCCAAGGTTCTTTAATACTAGTTCATCTGGCTTGATGATAGCCACTTCATAGTCATTTACGTACACTACTTCTTTGGTGTATTCAATAATAGGAGAGGCGTCAGAAGCCAGGAAGTGTTCATTTTTACCAACGCCGATCACCAGCGGGCTTCCTTTGCGGGCTGCAATTAAGGTATCGGGATTTTCCTGGTCTATCAAAACAATAACGTAGGCGCCGATAACCCTTTTCAGTGCAATGCGTACGGCTTCTTCCAAAGAACAGTCATTGTTTTTCTGAATATCTTCTATAAAATTGAGCAGTACTTCCGTATCCGTATCACTGTGAAATATATAGCCCTTGCTGATCAGATCTTGTTTCAACTGGGCATAGTTTTCTATGATGCCGTTATGGATCATAGCAAAACGGCCACTTGCAGAAAGGTGCGGGTGTGCATTACGGTCACAGGGTTCACCGTGGGTAGCCCAACGTGTATGACCAATACCGATACTGGCATGAAGGTCTTTGCCTTGCAATGTTTCTTCCAGGTTGGCAACCTTGCCTTTCTTTTTATATACTTTTAATCCGCTGTTCAGGAGTGCAATGCCAGCACTGTCATATCCACGGTATTCGAGACGTTTTAATCCTTTCAAAATTACAGGGTAGGCTTCTCTATGGCCTATATAGGCTACAATTCCACACATAAAATATAATGATTAATTGTGTTTATTTACATTGCGAAAATGAGAAATAGATAGGACAAATCAAAACCTCATAACAATTTGCCGCTTAACGTAAGAAACGCTACTGAAAAATAGATGATCAATCCTGTGACATCAACCAGGGTGGCAACAAAAGGAGCGGAGCTGACAGCAGGATCTGCCCCCAGGCGTTTTAAGATCATGGGCAGCATGCTTCCGCAAAGAGTTCCCCATAGAACGACCCCTAACAGGGCAATGCCAACTGTAACACCTAACATAACCCAGTGTTCTCCGTACACATCAGGATTGATGCCATGCCAGATGGCAATGCGTAGGAACCCAATAACACCTAATAGGGTTCCCAATAATAGACCCGAAAGTATTTCTCTACGCATAACCCGCCACCAATCTCTGATACTGATCTCACCCACTGCCATTGCCTGGATAATAAGGGTGGAGGCTTGCGAACCGCTATTGCCGCCGCTGGAAATAATTAAAGGAACAAATAGTGCCAATACAACAGCTTTAGCAATTTCGTCTTCAAAATAAGCCATAGCTGTTGCAGTAAGCATCTCGCCCAGGAACAGGACAATGAGCCAGGTGGCCCTTTTTTTGACAAGGCGAGGCAATGGCATTTCCAGGTAGGGTTGTTCCAGGGCTTCGGTACCACCGATCTTTTGCATATCCTCACTGAATTCTTCGTTGGCCACCCACAGCACGTCATCAATAGTTACAATGCCTAGCAGTTTATTGCTGTTGCTCACAACCGGTAAGGCTACACGGTTATTCATTTTAAACGCTTCATTGGCTACTTCCTGGTCATCATAAGCATTCAGTGAGATCACGCGTTCATCCATCAACTCGCTGACTTTTTTCTCCGGGTTGGCAAGTATGAACTCACGGATCCGGATATCATCTAATAACTCACCCTTTTCATTGATCACATAAATCACGTCAATGGTCTCACTATTCTTACCCACTCTTCTGATGACATCCAACACTTCTTTTACGGTATTGTGCTCATATACATAGACATAGTCTGGCGTCATCAGGCGGCCAACACTGTTTTCCGGGTATCCTAAAAGCGATAGTGTTACTTTTCTTTCCTCAGGATTTAACAGTTTGATCAGTTCGCGAACCACACTGCTTGGTAATTCCTCTAAAAAGTCAGTACGGTCATCTGCCGGAAGTTCATTTAATAACTCTGCTGTCTTACCGGCCGGTAAGGTCTGAATGATGCGCTTTTGCGTAGGAAATTCAAGAATTTTAAATACACTGGCAGCCCTGTGAATGGACATACCGGCAATGATATTGCTTTCATAGTCCGGATACTCATAGATAAGATTTGCTACATCAATAATATTTTGATGATCAAGGAAATCCCGGGTTTGCAAAGGATCATTGTTTTGCAAGATCTCCTCAAACTGCTGCTTCAATTCTTCCTGTATAATTTCCTGAGACATAGGCCAAAATTACAAGTTCAATGGTTTACTTATCCCTCCACCAACAATTATCACTATTCTACCACCCCAAACACTTACCCCGCACCATTTATAACACATAACCCACAACCCACAACCCGCAACCCACAACCCACAACCCATAACCCATAACCCATAACTCGTAACCCATAACTCTGAACTCCGAACTTGTAAACTCTTTATCTTGCGAACCAAAATTTACCCAATGAAGTCTATCAGCTATCTCTCTGATGCTGTGTTCGTAATGAAATCTAAAAAGAAAGGAAGGGGCAGAGGAATGTTTACTAAAAAGGCACTGCCAGCCAACACAACTATTGAAATATCACCGGTAGTAGTACTCACCCCCGAAGAACGGAAGCATGTAGAAAAAACTCTGTTGCACAACTACATATTTGAATGGGGTACAGACCGCAAGCATTGCTGTATGGCTTTAGGGTATGTTTCCCTTTACAATCATGCCTATGTTTCCAATTGTGAATACGAAATGGACTTCAGAAGGCATTTGATTACGATCAGAACTGTTCAAAAAGTAAAGGCCGGAGAGGAACTGTTGATTAATTACAATGGCGAGTGGAACAATGAAACAGAGATTTGGTTTGATGTAAAATAACTGTAGTTTATTAATAAACAATAAACAATAAACCCTTCTAATGCAACCCTTGGCTGCTCCACGGTATAGAATCACTTCCATAGATTTCCTTCGTGGCCTGGTAATGGTGATCATGGCCCTAGATCACGTTCGTGATTTCTTCCACGTTGAAGCTATGACCGGCGACCCAACTAATATGGCCACAACTACTCCCTGGCTGTTCTTTACCCGTTGGATCACCCACTATTGCGCACCGGTTTTTGTGTTCCTGGCCGGAACTTCCTCTTTTTTGGCCGGGCAGCGAAGAACCAGGAAGGAGCTGAGCCTGTTCCTGGTCAAGCGTGGTTTATGGTTAGTGTTGGTAGAAATGATAATCATAACCCTTGCTTGGACATTTGATCCCCTTTACCATTCTATCATTCTGCAGGTGATCTGGGCCATAGGTATGAGCATGGTACTTCTGGGTTTATTAGTTTGGCTACCCTTACCTGTAATATTTGCTATAGGCTTTAGCATTGTCTTCGGTCATAATTTACTGGATGGCCTTGAGGCGGAGCGGAGCGGGAAGGTGGGTTTATTGTGGGATATGCTGCACAGGTCAAGGTTTTCATTTTACTCAGTTACGCCAAACCACGGTTTTATATTGGTGTATGCGCTTGGTCCCTGGGCCGGAGTGATGATGTTGGGATATTGTTTTGGATGGTTGTATCGTACAGGTTCAGACCTTCTAGCAAGGAAAAAAATGTTGCTGGCTTTAGGGCTCGCTGCTATTATTTCTTTTGTGGTACTTCGATATTTAAACCAGTATGGCGATCCTGCTCCCTGGAGTGTACAAAAGAATAATACCTATACAATTCTGTCATTTCTGAATACGACCAAGTATCCTCCTTCACTCCTTTATTTGATGATGACATTAGGGCCTGCCATCTTATTTCTTTACTTCTTCGAGCAAATGGAAAGCAGGTTCGCAAAATTCTTCATCACCTTTGGCCGGGTACCTTTCTTTTATTACGTAATTCATATTTACCTGATCCATCTGCTTTGCCTGGTTGTTTTCTTTGCCAGTGGTTATGGCACAAACGATATTGTTTCTCAAACCCCCTTTCTCTTCCGCCCTCCCAACTTTGGCTATAACCTTTGGATCGTTTATGGGATTTGGATACTGGTCATTGCCTTATTATACCCACTTTGCCGCTGGTACGACAAATACAAAACCAGAAACAAACACTGGATATTAAGCTACCTCTAACCGCCGCCCACCACCCATCACTCATCACTTCAAAATATTCTTAATCTCATTCAGTTTCAGCAAGGCTTCAACAGGCGTAAGGCGGTTAATATCAATATTGGCAAGCATCTGCCTGATCTCCTCAAAAGTCTGGCTATGCGCATCAAAAATGCTCAGTTGCAGTTTGGGTGCTGAAAGCTGTTTGATGTTCTTGTTAATTCCTTCATCCACATGTTTGCTTTTCAGTTGTTTTAATACATCCTGGGCTCTGGCGATCAGGTCTGGCGGCATACCTGCCATTTTGGCTACATGAATACCAAAACTGTGTGTGCTTCCACCAGGGGCTAGCTTCCGCAAAAAGATCACTTTATTACCTATTTCCTTATTGGTAATATGATAGTTTTTAACGCGCGGCAACTTGTTCTCCAATTCATTCAATTCATGATAATGCGTGGCAAAAAAGGTCTTGGGCTGATGGGGGGAGTGATGTAAATATTCCGCTATGCTCCAGGCAATGGAAATACCATCGTAGGTAGAGGTGCCCCTTCCTATTTCGTCCAATAAGATCAGGCAGCGGGGAGATATATTATTGATAATGGAGGCCGTCTCATTCATTTCGACCATAAAGGTCGACTCTCCTGCACTCAAATTATCCGAGGCACCCACACGCGTAAAGATCTTATCTGTTAATGCAATCTGGGCATCGCTTGCAGGCACAAAGCTTCCGATATGTGCCATCAAAGTGATCAGGGCCGTCTGGCGCAACAAGGCCGATTTACCGCTCATGTTGGGCCCTGTAAGAATGATGATCTGCTGTTCGGTTTTATTCAGCACTACATCATTGGTAATATAAGGTTCAGCAGGAGGCAGGTTGCGTTCAATAACCGGATGACGTCCATCCTTGATCACAATTTCATCTCCCTCATGCAAGTGGGGTTTCTTGTAGTTGAACTGGATAGCATTGTTGGCAAAACAACTGAGGCAATCCAGTGCCGCCACTATTTGTGCGTTGGTTTGTATGCAGGAAAGAAAGTCGTGAAGTTCATTGATCAAATTATCAAATAACTGTAACTCTATTTGCAGTATCTTTTCTTCAGCCCCCGTGATCTTTTCTTCATACTCTTTTAATTCCGGTGTAATATACCTTTCAGCATTGGCCAGGGTCTGCTTGCGCATCCATTCGGCTGGTACTTTGTTTTTGTGCACATTGGTCACTTCCAGGTAATAACCAAATACGTTATTAAAGCCAACCTTTAGCGACGAAATGCCTGTACGTTCAGCTTCTTCCTGTTGCAGCTTCAGCAAATACTCCTTACCATGATGGGCAATGTTGCGCAGTTCGTCCAATTGCTCATGTACAGAAGCATTGATAAACCCACCTTTTGAAGCCAAAGCTGGCGGATTATCTACAATCTCTTTAAAAATTTTATCGGCAATGTACACACATGGATTAAGCGCATCAGCCAGCCGTTGCAGGTAAGCATGCCCGCTGTTGCTGCACATTTGCTTGATGGCTTCGATCTGCCGCAGGGCACGGGCCAGTTGCAGCAGTTCCCTTGGATTGATCTTTTTCAGTGGTATTTTGGAAACCAGGCGCTCCACATCACCACACTGGCGCATCGATTGAACCAATTTGTTGCGCAGGTCAGTTTGCATGATCAGGTGCTCAACTACATCCAATCTTTCATTGATTTTATGAAGATCCTTCAGCGGAAATACGATCCATCGCTTTAAAAGACGTGCACCCATTGGGGTACAAGTATTATCCAATACCTTCAGTAAAGTACTGCCATTCTCAACCGGACTATTCAGCAACTCCAGGTTGCGGATGGTAAACCGGTCCATCCACAAGTAATCATTCTGATCAATACGTTGTATGGAGGTGATATGCTGTAGATTGGGATGCTCTGTTTCTTTCAGGTAATGCAGAATGGCACCCGCAGCAATCAAACCATACCTAAGATCTTCAACACCAAAACCTTTAAAGGAGTGCGTATCAAAATGCTTCAGCAGGATCTCCTGTGTATAATGCTCCTGAAAGATCCATTCATCCAGTGTATAGGTATAAAACTTAGAGCCAAACTCTTCCTTGAATTTCTTCTGGTGGTGCCGTTGAAAGATCACCTCTGCCGGTTTAAAGCCGCTGAGCAGCTTATCGGCATATTCCTTGTCACCTTCTGCTACAAAAAACTCACCGGTTGATATATCCAGGAAAGAAAGCCCGTAACGTTCATTAGCCGTAATATGCAGCGCTGCTAAAAAATTATTGGCGCCATGCTCCAACAGCTTTTCATTGGTAGCCGTACCCGGGGTCACCATTTCGGTCACACCACGCTTCACAATCCCTTTGACCATTTTGGGATCCTCCAATTGGTCACAAATGGCTACGCGATAACCTGCTTTTACCAGTTTGTGCAGGTAGGTATCCATGGCATGGTGCGGAAAACCTGCCAATTCCGACATAGCCGCTCCGCCATTGTTCCGTTTGGTCAGTGTGATACCCAAAACCTGTGAGGCAATTATAGCATCTTGTCCGAAAGTCTCATAGAAATCACCCACACGAAACAGCAAAACGGCATCAGGGTATTTGGCTTTGATGGCTTTGTGCTGCTGCATCAGCGGTGTATCGGCTGTTTTTTGTTTGCTCATGGTGAAGCGACAAAAATAAACTATAACAACCCATTTTTATCCCCATAAATCTATCATTCCAAAATACCTATAAATATCTTATCCCCAAATCCCCGCCCCACTTCCATCTGCTCATCCCTGCTCACTCCCCGCAAACTTTCCAACTCTTACCCCAATACTTTAGCTTTGCGCCATGCGAAAATTGAGCATGGACGAATTGAACCGGAAGTCGGTGGAAGAGTTCAAAGAATCGGAAAAACTTCCTATTATGGTTGTGCTGGAGAATATCCGCAGTGCTTATAACGTGGGCAGTATGTTCCGGACGGCTGATGCCTTTTTACTTTCCGGGATCTATATCTGCGGTTATACAGCCTATCCGCCGCATAAAGAAATAAAGAAAACAGCTTTAGGCGCTGAGGAAACGGTACATTGGAAATACTTTAGGAAGATCGAAGAGGCAATAGAGGAACTCCGGGCTGATGGCTACGCCATTTATTCCGTGGAGCAAGCCCAAAATAGCATCCCCTTACATCACTTTATCGACTCCACCCATACCCAGGAAAAAATAGCCGTGATCTTTGGAAATGAGGTAACCGGTGTGGAGCAATCATCAATAGCACTTTCAGACGGTTGCATTGAAATTCCTCAATTGGGTATGAAGCATTCATTGAATGTATCCGTGGCCGCTGGGGTGGTGCTTTGGGAATTGGTCAGAACAAAAATTTCTGATCAATGATAATCTAAACCGGGATTTAGGTAGATTTCAAAAATTATTGGGCAAGTATTAAATAATTTAGCATTAATGATCAAGATAAAGAACTATTTAAGTCTTATAAAATTTTCTCATACCATTTTCGCCATGCCTTTTGCGCTGATTGGCTTTTTCCTGGCAGTTGAAAATATTAAGTCCATTATTCAGAACATCCGGGAAACCTACAGTGGTATTGTTGGTGTTTCTATTGATAACAACGTTCCGGTTGATTTTAATGGTTACCTCATCAAATTCCTGCTGGTGATCCTGTGCATGGTCTTTGCCCGTAGTGCAGCAATGGCGTTTAACCGTTACCTGGACCGGCATTTTGATGCACTCAATCCCCGGACAGCTATCCGGGAGATTCCTAAGGGCATCATTACCCCCAAGAATGCATTGGTCTTTACTATTGCCAATTGTTTCTTATTCATTATCAGCACTTTCTTTATCAATAAAATTTGCTTTTTTCTGTCACCGGTCGCCCTGGCTGTAGTCCTGGGCTATAGTTATACAAAACGTTTTACACCGCTTTGCCACCTGGTTTTAGGAATAGGGCTTTCTTTAGCCCCAATCGGGGCCTACCTGGCAGTAACCGGCCAGTTTCATTGGTTGCCGATCCTGTTTTCTTTTGCAGTTATTTTCTGGGTCAGCGGCTTCGATATTATTTATTCATTACAAGACGAAGATTTCGACAAATCGCAAAAACTATATTCCATGCCTGCTTGGTTGGGAAAAGCCAGGGCCCTGCGGGTTTCTGAAGTCCTTCACTTGCTGAGTGCGGCTTGCGTAATCATTGCCGGCAGACTAGGCCATTTTGGTCCGCTTTATTGGATGGGTGTAATGGTATTTGGTGGCATGCTGATCTACCAGCACTCTATTGTAAAACCTGATGACCTGCGCCGGGTAAATTTGGCCTTTATGACCGCTAATGGCATTGCCAGCGTGGTCTTTGCTGTTTTCGTCATTACAGACCTGTTTTTATTCTAAAAACTTCGTGCTTCTAACCTCGTACCTCTAACTTCTAACCTCGTATTTAATTATGGCTCGTATACTCTCGATTGATTATGGCGGTAAGCGAACAGGACTGGCGGTGACAGACCCATTAAAAATAATAGCCAGTGGCTTGCGTACCATAGAAACACTCAAACTGATGGCTTTTCTGAAGGATTATATAGCAAAAGAAGACGTAGAACTCATCATTATAGGAATGCCTGTGAATTGGGACGATTCTGATACTCATGCTACTCCCCTGGTAAAAAAGTTCATCAAGGAATTGAAAAAGGCCTTTCCTCAGATCCCTGTTCAGGAAGTAGACGAGCGGTTCACCTCCAAATTGGCCTCCCAGGCTATGTTGGAAATGGGGTTAAAGAAAAAGCAGCGGCAGAACAAAGCCCTTGTTGATGAAATTGCAGCTACCATCATGCTGCAGGAATATCTGAACCGTTAATACTTGAGTTGCTTTTACGTTTTATGCATTCTGAGAATTGGTTCCTGTATTTTTGCACCTGATTAAATAATAAATGTGATTTGCGCTCTGGTTTTTAGAACTCATACGCAAATTGTAAATCGAATATTGAATGATTCTTCCAATCGTTGCATACGGAAATCCCATACTGAGAAAGGTCTGTCATGACATAGATGAGCAGTACCCCGACCTTAAAAAGCTGATAGAAGATATGTGGGAAACCATGTACGCCAGCAATGGCGTAGGCTTGGCTGCCCCCCAGGTAAACAGGGATATTCGCCTTTTTGTTGTAGATAGCGCCCAGATTTTTGCCAATATGGATGAGAAGGATAAAGAAGAGGAAAACTATCCCGACGAGCCGGGCATTAAGCAAGTATTCATCAATGCGCATATAGTTGAAGAATTAGGAGATGACTGGCCATATAACGAAGGCTGCTTAAGTATTCCAAAAATAAGAGAAGACGTTTTCAGGGCCGAAGAAGTGACGCTCGAATACCAGGACGAAAACTTTGTAAAACATACAAAGACCTTCAATGGCATCACAGCCCGTATCATTCTCCATGAATATGATCATATTGATGGCAAGTTGTTTATAGATTATATCACTCCTTTGAAACGCAAACTGCTCAAGCGGAAACTGGATGACATCGTGAAAGGGAATATCAAGGTAGATTATAAAATGGCTTTTGCAAAAAGATGAGGTGGTTCCTACTTATTGCAGTTTCATTGATCTTTTCTTGTTCGTTATTTGCTCAAACTGATTCTGCTGATGCCGAGGCCCTGCGCCGGATGATTAGCCTAAGCGAAGTAGTTGTTCGCAGCGACCTTGATGTGTCCCAATTTTTACGACATGTAAAATTTGATACTTCTTTCTATAAGGCCTTCCGTAACCTGCGTGTGCTGGGGTTCACCTCATTTAATGATATCCGCATGCTGGATAAAAAAGGCAACTTGAAGGCTTCTCTTCAAAGCAAGACAAGGCAAAACCGCCAGGGTGGTTGCCGTACCATGGATGTGCTGGAGGAAAAGAAGAGTGGCGACATTTATGATAAGGATGGGGAGTGGAATTACTACACTGCTGAACTATATGCCAGTTTGTTCTTCACCAACGGAAAAGTATGCGGTGAGTCAAACGTGGTGAAGGGTGTAGAAAGGAAAGTGCGCGAAAAAAAGGGGCTGGAGAAGCATAAAGAACAATTGAAAATGATGTTCTTCAACCCTGGAAAGAAGATTCCGGGAATTCCATTTATCGGCGACAAGCTGGATGTTTTTGACAAGGAGGCAGCCCGGTTATATGATTTCAACATGGACCTGGAAGAGTATAAAGGCCAGCTTTGCTATGTATTCTCCATCAAAGCCAAGCCAGGTTTAAGCAGTGGTCAGAGGGATAAAATTGTTTTTGACAATATCACTACCTGGTTTCATCCCAAAACCCTGGAAATCGTAGCCCGGAACTATGATCTTAGCTATAGTGCAGGCGTATATGACTTTGATGTGAGCATGGAAGTACAAATGACCCATTTTGGAAATCTCCTTGTTCCACAGGTCATTCGCTATAAAGGTGATTGGGACGTGACTTTTAAGAAGAGGGAGAGAGGCGTGTTTACAGCTACGCTGTTTGATTTTAAGAAGTAATCAGAACCCTTATCTCCTTATGTTCCTTTAATCCTCCCTAATTCCGGATCACAATTTCTTCACATAATTCCTCCACTTTTCAATAACGGCTTTCATATCCTCTGCCAATTCTGACTCGAAGAACATTTCATTACCCGTGACCGGGTGTATAAAGCCCAGGGTTTTAGCATGCAGCGCCTGGCGGGGACAAATAGCAAAGCAGTTGTCTACAAATTGTTTATACTTACTGTAAATGGTACCTTTTACTATTTTATCACCTCCGTAGAAATCATCATTGAATAATGGATGGCCGATATGTTTCATATGCACCCGTATCTGGTGGGTACGACCAGTCTCTAGCCTGCATTCCACAAGAGTTACATAGTTAAGACGCTCCAATACCTTGTAGTGTGTAATAGCTTCTTTACCATGATCCCCTTCAGGATAGGCAGCAAATAACTTGCGGAACCGTAAATTTCGTCCCACGTGGGCAATGATGGTTCCGGCATCTTTTTCTACCTCACCCCATACAAGCGCAATATATTGCCGCTGTACCGTATGATCGAAGAACTGCTTGGCCAGCCCCCTCATGGCTTTGTCCGTTTTGGCCAATACGAGCAAGCCGCTGGTATTTTTGTCTATACGATGTACCAGGCCAAAGCGGGGTAAGGTATTTTCTGTGATCTCAGGATTTTTTTGCTGCAGGTAATAGGCTATGCCGTTGAGCAGAGTGCCGGAATAATTTCCACTTCCCGGATGAACGACCATGCCTGCAGGTTTATTGATGATCATAAGACTGTCATCCTCGTAGACTATATTCAGGTCCATCTGCTCCGGAACAATGTCTGTTGTTTCCGGCGACATATCGGAATAAACCACGATCTTGTCAAAGGCTTTTACCTTATAGTTTTGTTTAACCTGTTTGTCATTGACCAGCACCATGCCGGTATTGATGGCCTGTTGCAGTTTATTACGTGTAGCGCCTTCAATCCGGTTCATTAAAAACTTGTCAATCCGGTACGGTTCCTGGCCTTTATCAGCCACAAACTGAAACCGCTCGTAAAGCTCATCATTGCTTTCCGCGGTTTCGTCCGGTAAATTCAATTGTTCTTCAGAAGCCATAAGCCGCAAAAATAAAGCTGTTCAGCATGTAAATTTGCCGATATGGTAAAGCAAAAGGTATTGTTTAGTGATTTAGGCCGGATGGATTATAAAGCTGCGTGGGATTACCAGGAAACCTTGCTACAGGAAAATGTAAGGCTAAAGTCGGTACATGCGGTAGCGGCCAATGGTCAAAGCCAGGAAATGGAGCCTGCGACCACGAATTACCTGCTCTTTGTGGAGCATCCACCGGTTTATACGTTAGGCAAGAGCGGAAAAATTGAAAATGTACTGATCAATGATACGGAGCGGGAAGAAAAAGGCATCCAGTTTTTCCATACCAACAGGGGAGGGGATATCACCTTCCATGGGCAGGGACAAATTGTAGGTTATCCAATAATTGACCTGGAAAAGTTTTATACGGATATTGGAAGATACCTCAGAGAACTGGAGGAAGTGATTATACTTACCCTGGCCGAATACGGAATTTCTGCCGGACGATCTGCCGGCGAGACAGGAGTTTGGATCGACGCCCTGGAAAAAGGGAAGGAAAGGAAGATATGCGCCATGGGTGTCAGGTGCAGCCGCTGGGTCACTATGCATGGATTTGCCTTGAATGTCAACACTGACCTTAGCTATTTCAGCCACATCATTCCCTGTGGCATCCAAAATAAGAAAGTAGCCTCTCTTAAAGAAGAATTAGGCCGCGAATTAGATATGGAAGAAGTAAAAGAAAAATTGAAAAGGAACTTTGAAAAGGTATTTAATGTTGAAATCATTCACCATTAAAAATCCCTTGCTAAATAAAATTTATTTTTTTCTATTAATTTATCGTCATTGTACAATTCAAAATAAAACCAGCCTGAATGGAGGAAGTTTGATTTATCAATAGTAAGACCGGCTTCTTTAATATTTTTCAGCTCAAATAAAAAGGTATTGTCTTCTTCAAAGAATTTAATCCGGTATTTTTTCTTGTCCGCATCAGGCAGGTTGACAAACAAATAGCCATCTCCATTGGTGTACACATAAATAGATGGAATATATTCTGGTTTCTTAATAACAGGCTCCTGTGTGATGGCGGAACTATCCGTTTTAGTGG
The DNA here is from genome assembly GCA_966674115.1 of uncultured Chitinophagaceae bacterium. Classification (GTDB taxonomy): domain Bacteria; phylum Bacteroidota; class Bacteroidia; order Chitinophagales; family Chitinophagaceae; genus Flavisolibacter. The sequence goes on along the minus strand of CBKWHA010000014.1, from coordinate 15,458 downwards.
AATCCTTTAAAACAGTTATTTTTTTTTCTCCGGTTTTGGGATCAACTGTAACCTGAGTTACAAAACGTGCAGTGTCTAAGATCGGCTTTTTAGCTTCTGAAAAGAAGAACATTCCCCTATCCAGCATGATGAACAGCCTGTAATACATATGGTCATTGGGTGCTTTGGTGTCTGCAAACCCATTTTGAACAGCATTGGGATCAGCTACGCTTAAAATGGTTTTATATATACCAAGAGAGTCTGGTGAACGTTGTATGCTGATTTGTTTCACCATTTGGTATTTATTCACCCAACCGATGATGATACGGCTATTGCCTACATTTTTAACGGAAAACTTTGGAAGTGTATCCTGAGCCGAAACTGAAAACCGGACCAATACCATGACCAAAAAAAACAAAGAGTACTTCAAACACTTCATACCGGTAGAAAACTTTTTAAAGAAGGCAAAGATAGTCTGCCATTTATCCCTTCTGATGAGTGAACAACTGCTTTTTATTTTTTTTAGGAAACTAATGTCAAATATCGATAACAACGCTTCTCATTAAAAAGCCAGACTTCCTTCTGGTAAGGAACGATTTCCCTGCAGACCGCCGCTATGGATAAGGAGAATATTGGCATGCGAAGGGAAAAAATTAAAGGAAATCAGTTGTTCAAGAGCAAAAAAGAGCTTTCCGGTATACACGAAGTCCGATGGAATACCCGTCCTTTCGTACCATTGATTCATAAAATCCAGCAATTCATTGGAATGTTTTGCATATCCGCCAAAATGATAATCATGAAGGACCTGGAAGTTATGGTGGTCAGGTACAAGTTGCTGAATCGCATCTTTAAGGCTGAAATTGTTCTTCATTACGCTGATCCCAATAACTTCCTGGTGTGGCAATGATGCTTGTAATAAGCCCGCAAGCGTAGTGCCGGTACCTACAGCCGCCAAAAAATGGGTATAGTTGCTGATGTCTGTTTCACTTATTATGCTCGATGCGCCCAGCATGCCTAAGTGACCGTAACCGCCTTCATTTATAAAATATAACTGGTCAGGGGTATAAATATTATATAACTGATCTGGAACAAGTTTCTGTTTATATTCTTCTCTTGAAAGGAACAGGAGGTGCATTCCAAAACCAATGGCATCCTGAAGCGTGTCGGATAATTTCTTAGGTTGTTCTCCTCTAATGATACCAACGCTTTGGAAGCCGGATTGCCTACAGGCTGCTGCTGTGGCTACTATATGATTGGAAAAAGCACCCCCGAACGTAACGATGGTGGATTTTTCTTGTCTTTGTGCTTCTTTCAGGTATTCTTTCAGTTTATACCATTTGTTTCCGGAAATTACAGGGTGCACCTTGTCCAGCCGCAACACTCCAGCTTTTACGGAACCATACATGTTTAATAGAGATATTTCAGGCTGAACTTGTCCTGGAAATTGCATGTAAAAAAAAGTAAGTTGTTAAATTAGTTATTTTCGCTCCCAACTTTTAAAAGTACATAATGAAACCTACATTAGTAATTATGGCTGCCGGCATGGCTTCACGTTATGGCAGCATGAAGCAAATACAGCAATTTGGACCTGGAGGAGAAACCATTATGGATTATTCTATCTATGATGCCATCAAAGCTGGTTTTGGAAAAGTTGTATTCATTATCCGCAAAGATTTTGCAGAAGATTTTAAGAACATTTTTGAGCCTAAGCTGAAAGGTAAAATTGAAACTGATTATGTATATCAGGAAATGACCGCTTACCTGGATGGCTATACAGCACCTGCTGAAAGAACGAAACCTTGGGGCACTTCTCACGCCATATTGTGTGCTCAGGGAATTGTTAAGGAACCTTTTGCCGTTATAAATGCAGATGATTTTTACGGAAGGGACGCTTTTCATAAAGCCTATGACTTCTTAGTAAACGATTGCAACGATAAAACCTTTGCATTGGTTGGATACGAACTTGCAAACACGCTTTCTGAGAATGGTTCGGTTAGCCGGGGTGTTTGTGAAGTTGATGACAACAATAACCTGGTACAAATCAATGAACGGTTGAAAGTATACCAGGAAAATGGTGCTATTGTTTATGAAGAAGCAGATGGCAGCAAGCATCCTATATCCACCCGCTCAAAAGCTTCTATGAACTTCTGGTGTTTTGCTCCCTCCATTTTCCCGTTCCTGGAAAAAGAGTTCAAAGGATTCCTGGATAAGAACATTAACAATATCAAAGCTGAATTCCTGATCCCACTTTCTGCTAGCGACTTTGTAAAAAAAGAAGGTGGTGTTTTAAAAGTAATACCTACAGCAGCCCAATGGTTTGGTGTTACCTATAAAGAAGATGCACCGGTGGTGAAAGAAAATCTTAATCAATTGGTAAAGGAAGGAGTGTATCCGCAGAAGTTGTGGTAAGCACACCCCCAGCCCCTAAAGGCTTCGCAGCGCTGATGCTCCCCTTTAGGGGCCGAGGGTGCGATTGGGTATTAATTCACCTTCACCATATATACATAATCAGATATCTTCTTTACCTGTTGCATCCGGTCCAGGTACTTGATGGAAGAGGATGATGGAAGTTTTACTTTTTGATAGCTTGTGTCTTTCTGCAGTTCATTCAATGCTGCATAGATGTATTTAGATTGGGTGGCAAAAACAACACCTTCGGCACTGGTTTGTTTTGTGCTTAATATACCAATTACTTCTCCATTCTTGTTTAGGATCGGACCACCGCTGTTGCCGGGATTGGCGGCAATGGCGATCTGGCAGGTAAGCGTATCACCATTAAAACCTGTTTTTGCTGATAAATAACCCTCGCCATAGACAATATCATTTCTAGGAAAACCTAAGGTATACACCTGCTCGGCAATATCTGCATTTGTACGTTTGATACTGTAGGGAATAGAATTTGGGGCTTTAAATGCCGTGTCTTCAATTTTTAAAATAGCCAGGTCACGGTCTGCATCAACATACACAATTTTCACTTTTAGATCCTTGCCTTCACTATTCTGAACTGCTATGTATTTTGCATTGGCAATAACATGTGCATTAGTTACGAGCAGACCTTTTGGGTCGATCAAAAAGCTGGTACCTCCTGTTTTGTAAGTTACGGCAGGCGTTGGCCCGATCTGGTCTTTAACCTCATTGATCTGTTTGCCCAGTATGGCGTTCTTCTGGTTCAGTTCATTGAACTTCCTGTTGAGCTGAGCAATTTCTTTCCGTGGAGTAGCTGGAGAGATGGACCAAACCAGGGCGCTCATGGTTAAAGCTGTAACTCCGGCTATAGAGGCAGCAATGGCTGCTACTCGCTTATACCTGTTGATAAGGTAAACCACTTTAGCCTTGCCTTTGAGGCGAGTGGATTTGATAGAGCCTTTCTCAGCAAGGTCTATATGAATGTCATTTAAACCACTTTTGAATTTTTTCATTTCGTCAAAGCGGTTCATTTGATGTAAAAAAAAGGTGTGCTCCACCACTAACTGGTCAATTTCAGGATTAGTTTTCCGTAATCCCTCAAATTGGACGCGTTCATCAGGACTCATCTGTCCATTGATGTAGCGCTCAACATCTTCCAGTAGTTTTAAATCATTTGTCACGGTTCGTAATTTTTATATTGACTAAAGAATAGCTTTTTTAATCGCATCAGGCATTTGTACTTCTGGGTTTTTGCATTGTCAGCATTTGTATAGCCAAAGCTTGCAGATATCTCCTGCATAGAACGCTTTTGGATGTAAAATGCGTCTAAGAGGCTTTTACAGGGTTCACCTAAACTGTTTATAGACCGTTCCATCATATTGAACTCTGTACTGATGCGTTCATGGTCTTCGATGTCATCTTCCACCTTAACCAATTCATTTTCTGATTCTTCAACGATCAAAAACCTGTTTTGATGCATTAACCGTTTCAGCCATAATCGCCTGCTTACAGAGTATAGATAGGTACTAAGTGTACAGTTAAGGTTAAAGGAGTCGGATTTGGATTTTTCGTAAAGTACAAGCATTGCTTCCTGAAAAATATCCTTAGCATCGTATGAAGGGCCATTATTTTTAACCACCAGGGCCTGCACCATGTTATAATTGTCCTTATAAATAGACTCAACAGCCTTTCTGTCGTTCTTAGCTAATCCCTGAAGTAATAATGTCTCTTTTTCTGGTATCACTCTCTGTTATTTAATACGGAAAACTAAAAATAGTAACCCGAAAAATTGTTAAAAAAAAATTCTAAAAATTATGGGTTACCTTTTTTAAACGCGGGTATTAACCCTTGTTACCGGCTGAATTAAACCATGCGGATATGAAGAAACTGGTTGTTTTATTAATTATTTCGACAGGAATTATGGCTTGTAACGATGAGGGTGAAAAGAAAGTTGATGATAAGCTGGACTCAATTGAGGAAAAACTGGATTCTTTAGGTGAAAAGATTGATACAACGGCAGAAAAGATTTGGGATACAACTAAGGCAAAGGCGAAAGATCTAAAAGAAGAGGTAAAGGAAGAGTGGGAGAAAAGAAAGGAGAGAAGGGATACACTTAATAAGTAATTGTAATATAGGTAATTGGTTCGCAACTGAACAATAAAAGTCTTTATAAACTCAAATAATAACACTTAAACAAAACAACAATGAAAAAGTTATTTGCAATGATCGCTATCGTAGGTGCTTTAGTAGCTTGTAATAATGCTTCTGAATCTACAGAAGGTACAACTGATACTGCTGCTACTGTAGATACTGCAACTATCGTTGACACTGCTGCTACTGTAGATACTGCTGCTGCAACTGTTGACACTGCTGCTGCTGTTGATACTGCTGCTGCTCACTAATAAGCATGATTTCTGGCTCCTTGCCAGCCAAAGTAATAAAGTCAAAAAATCTTAAGGCAAGCATTCGTTAATTAGCCCCCTGTTTACAGGGGGACTTTTTTTATAAAGCATATCCCTCACACATACTACTTTTGCACAAATATTTATATGAACACTTTTAGTGAGCTTGGATTAAATGAACAACTGCTTAAGGCAGTAGATGAACTAGGATTCATACAACCAACACCGATACAACTTCAAGCTATTCCAGTACTATTGTCCGGAACAAAAGACCTGATAGGACTGGCTCAAACAGGAACAGGAAAAACAGCAGCCTATGGACTGCCATTACTTCAATTAGTTGATGAAAAGCAAAGGCATCCTCAGGCTTTGATCGTTTGCCCCACCCGGGAACTTTGCATGCAGATCGTAAATGAACTTACACTCTTTAAGAAATATTCTGCAGGCATACACGTAACTGCGGTTTATGGAGGTGCATCTATTGTGATGCAGATAAAAGATATCAAAAGAGGGGTTCAGATTGTTGTGGCTACCCCAGGCCGGTTAATTGATTTAATTGAACGGAAAGCAATTAACCTTGAACAAATAAAATATGTAGTGCTGGATGAGGCTGATGAAATGCTGAACATGGGATTCCAGGAAGACATCGAATTTATATTAAAAAATACACCAAAACGAGATAGCACCTGGCTTTTCAGTGCTACCATGCCACCAGAGATCAGGAATGTGAGTAAGCGCTACATGCAACAACCAAAAGAGATTACTGTTGGTAAGGTCAACACAGCAAATGTGAATATTGACCATCAATATTTTATAACTGCTGCCCAGCATCGCTATGAAACCCTGAAGCGGTTGATCGATTTTAACCCAGGTATGTATGGAATTATTTTCACACGTACGAAAGCAGATGCCCAGGAAATCTCTGAAAAGTTGACAAGAGAAGGGTATGATATTGAAGCGTTACATGGTGATTTGACCCAGGCACAGCGCAATAAAGTAATGAGTGGTTTTCGTGACAAGACCTTGCAATTACTGATAGCAACCGATGTGGCTGCCCGTGGGATTGATGTTCAAGGGATCACGCATGTGATCAATTATGAACTGCCAGATGATATAGAGGTGTATACACACCGTAGTGGCCGTACGGGTCGTGCTGGTAAAACAGGCGTTTGTATGTCTATTGTACATTCCCGCGAAGTGGGAAGGATCAGGCAGATTGAAAGGATAGTGCAGGCTCCATTTCATAAGCTGGAAATTCCTTCAGGAAAAGATGTTTGCCGTAAACAGTTTTATTATTTTATTGATAAACTGCTGCAGGCTGATATAAGCCATGGCGACTATGAAACTTATGTGCCGATGCTTCAGGAGAAGTTCAACGATATGAGCAAAGAAGAGATCCTGAAAAGGGTAGCTGCCATGGAGTTTGACCGTTTCTTAAAGTATTATGAAAATTCTGAAGATTTGAACGTTCGCGAACGTGTTCGGGAAAGAGGTTTGGAGAGGCAGGATTCTTTTGCAAGCAGAAGAAGAGAGGGAAGAGGAAGAGAGTTTGGCGGTAATGGTAATTATACAAGACTGTTTGTTAATCTGGGAACAAAAGATGGGTTTTACAAAGCCAGTTTCTTACAGTTTATTCTGGATCTGAGCGACCTTAGAAAAGACGTTTTAGGACGCATAGACATGAAGGAAATGAATAGCTGGGTAGAAATTGACAAAAATGCTGCCCATCAAATGATTCGTGCTATTGACGGCAAAAAATACAAAGGGAGGCGGATCAGAATGAACGAGGCTGACTCTGTGAGCCGGAAAAAAAGTAATGATTAATTTTTTTATTTGATTCAATTAGCTATTTTTGCGCCTCAATGAAATCAACAAGAGCATATTATTACTTTTATTTTTACTTCTTTAGCGAGAAGCCGGGATGCTTTTGTTGAAACTAAACAGAAAATAAATGAAGTCAACATAAAGAGTCCCGGCCTAAAGCCGGGATTCGTTGTTTTAAGACTTCTAAAAATTAATACCATAATTAATAAGAAACTAAAAATGTATGGCTGTCAGGGTTTCAATTCAAGGTTTTGAAGGAAGCTTCCACCAGGTAGCAGCCCGCCAATTTTTTGGAAAAGGTGTTGAGGTCATTACTTGTGCCACTTTTCGCGAAGTAGTAAAAATTGCTGGTAATAAAAAAGAAAGTGATGGTGGCGTCATGGCTATAGAGAATTCGATTGCCGGAAGTATCCTGCCCAATTACAACCTGTTGCAAAAAAGCAATTTAAAAGTTGCCGGGGAAATTTACTTGCAGATTAAGCAGAATCTATTGGTAAACAAAGGTGTAAAACTGGAAGATATTCGCGAAGTTCATTCCCACCCTATGGCACTGCAACAATGCCTTGACTACCTTGATAAATACAATTGGAAACTGGTAGAAACTGAAGATACAGCCCTCAGCGCCAGGCATATTCATCAAAAACACAGCAAACATATTGCGGCTGTGGCCAGTAAATTAGCCGCAGAATTATATGACCTGGATGTAATTACGCCTAATATTCACACCATGAAAAACAATTACACCCGCTTTTTGATCTTACAGAGGGAAGATGCTGTTGTCGAAATTGAAGATCCCAATAAAGCTTCCGTAAATTTTCATACCGATCATTCGCGTGGCAGCCTGGCAAAAGTGCTGACAAAAATTGCAGATTGTGGTATCAATTTGAGCAAGCTGCAAAGTTTCCCTATTCCAGGTAGTGACTGGAAGTACAGTTTTCATGCTGATATGGAATTCGATTCTATAACCCAGTTTGAAAATGCGATCAATAAAATAAAGCCGCTAACTGAAGAATTAAAAATTTACGGCGTCTATAAAAAAGGGAAAACCATTTAACCGCACAAATAACTCATTACTCATCACTCATAATATGATTTCTACTTCAAAACGACTGGATGGCATTGGTGAATATTATTTCTCTCAAAAGCTGAAAGAAATTGAAGAACTGAATAAACAGGGCGAAGCTGTGATCAATTTAGGCATTGGCAGTCCCGACCTGCCACCGCATCCCGAAGTGATCCAGGTGTTGCAATTAGAAACTGCAAAGCAAAATGTGCATGGCTATCAAAGCTATAAAGGAGCTGAGGCATTGCGTAAGGCATTCAGCGCATGGTATAAAGAGTGGTACGGAGTAGAGGTAAACCCTGCAACGGAAATACTGCCGTTGATCGGATCTAAAGAGGGTATCATGCATATCTGCATGACTTATCTGAATGAAGGTGATGAAGTGTTGATCCCTAATCCTGGTTATCCTACTTATAGAAGTGCTGTTCAATTAGCCGGAGGCAAATGTGTTGCATATGAATTGAGGGAAGAAAATAATTGGCTGATCGACTTTAATGAACTGGAAAAGCAGGATTTGAATAAAGTGAAATTGATGTGGGTAAATTACCCCCAAATGCCTACAGGTCAGCTTCCTACAAAAAAAATGTTCGAAAACCTGGTGGCCTTTGGCAAAAAGCACAATATTTTAATTTGTCACGATAACCCATACAGTTTCATTTTGAACGACCATCCTATGAGCCTGCTCAGCATTGAGGGCGCCAAAGATGTAGTACTGGAGTTGAACTCATTGAGCAAATCGCAGAACATGGCTGGCTGGAGAGTAGGCGTTTTATGCGGAGCAAAAGAAAGAATTGACGAAGTGCTGCGTTTTAAAAGCAATATGGATAGTGGTATGTTCCTGCCTGTTCAGTTGGCTGCAGCAAAAGCATTATCACTGGATAAAAGCTGGTACGATAGCGTAAATGAAGTATACAGAAGCAGAAGAGCAAAAGCGTATGAACTGTTGGACTTATTAAAATGTACCTATTCAAAAGATCAGGTGGGCATGTTCCTCTGGGCCAGGGTACCACAAGGCTATAAAAACGGATTTGAGCTGAGTGATGAAGTGTTATATAAAGCAAAGGTATTTATTACACCCGGAGGCATTTTTGGTTCAGCAGGGGATAGATTTATACGTGTAAGTTTATGCAGTCCTATAGAAAAATTTGAACAATCAATTCAGCGGATCAAGGAGATAAAAAGTTAATGCTCCTATAAAAACTCATAGCAATATGAAAACAGTTGCAATAGTCGGTATCGGATTGATCGGAGGTTCCTTAGCCCTGGCATTAAAAGATAAAGGCCTGGCAAGTACCATCATTGGAGTTGATCAAAATCCTGACCACCAACAAAAAGCGCTGAAATTGAATTTAGTGAATGAGATTTCTGAACTTTGCGACGCCGTTAAGAAATCTGAGTTAATAGTATTGGCCACACCGGTAAATGCTGTTAAGGAACTCTTACCGGTAGTTTTGGATCAGGTAGAGCAACAAGTTGTCATCGATGTGGGCTCAACAAAAGAAGGCATTTTGGAAGTAGTGAGAGATCATCCGAAAAGAGGCCGGTTTGTAGCAACGCATCCGATGTGGGGAACAGAATATAGCGGTCCGGAAGCAGCGGTGAAAAATGCTTTCGTGCAAAAGGCAACAGTGATTTGTAATGGAGAAGAGAGTGATACAGACGCCTTGGAACTTGTAGAACGTATTTACAAAGAATTGGGAATGCACCTGGTTTTTATGAATGCTCAGGATCATGATGTGCATGTGGCTTATGTAAGCCATATTTCACACATTACTTCCTTTGCTTTGGCCAATACGGTATTGGAAAAGGAAAAAGAAGAAGATGCGATCTTTGAACTGGCAAGCGGTGGCTTTGAAAGCACCGTTCGTTTGGCAAAAAGTAACCCGGCTACCTGGGCTTCTATATTTATGCAAAACAGGGAGAATGTTCTGGATGTATTAAACGAGCATATCAGCCAATTGAGGAAGTTCAAGGCATGCCTGGAGAAAGAAAACTATGCTTATCTGGAGGAACTTATGGTGAATGCTAATAAGATCAAGAAAGTCCTAAATCCTGATTCGGAGAGATTAAAAAGATTAGAAGGAAATATTAAAATATAACCACCAAAATAAAGTTAAACAATGCAAGCAGAAACAACAACTATGGAAGACAAAGTACAGGCGGTATGGAAAAAAAGACCGCTGATCATTTCTGGCCCATGCAGTGCCGAAACAGAGGAGCAAGTTGTAGAAACCGCCCAGCGCCTGGCTCAAACGGGAAAAGTAGACGTTCTACGTTCTGGTATCTGGAAACCTCGTACACGTCCGGGTAGCTTTGAAGGTATTGGTACCAAAGGCTTACCCTGGTTGCAACATGCAAGAAAAGTTACCGGCTTGTTGACTGCCGTAGAAGTAGCAACTGCCAAACAGGTAGAAGATGCCCTGCATTTTGATGTGGACATTCTTTGGGTAGGTGCCCGTACTACTGTTAACCCATTTAGCGTTCAGGAAATTGCTGACTCCCTTCGTGGTGTTAAAGTGCCTGTGTTGATCAAGAATCCAATCAACCCTGATCTTGAATTATGGATTGGTGCTGTAGAGCGTATTGCTAAAGCTGGCATCAACGACATTGGGCTCATTCACCGTGGTTTCTCTTCTTACGGGAACACGGAATACCGCAATGCTCCTATGTGGCATTTGGCGATCGAAATGAAGCGCCGCAATCCCGAGTTGCTGATGATCAACGATCCTTCACACATTTGTGGCCGCAGGGACATTTTACAGGAAGTGGCTCAAAAAGCTATTGACCTTGATTTTGATGGATTGATCATTGAAAGCCACGTCGATCCGGATAATGCATGGAGCGACGCAAAACAGCAAATCACTCCTGAGCGTTTGGGTGAAATGCTGAGCCATATTGTTTGGAGAAGAGAAGATATTCCTTCTGAAGAATACCATGCCGCTTTAGATAAACTGCGTGCCCAGATCAATCACCTTGATGATGAACTGATGCAAATCCTTGGCCAGCGTATGAAAGTGGCTGAAAAGATTGGTCAGTACAAAAAAGAAAACAACATTACTATTTTGCAGACAGCCCGCTGGAACGAGATCCTGGAAAGAGCTTTCAAAAAAGGAGAGAAGTTGGGACTGAGCAAAGAGTTTATTACCAAATATTTCGATGCAGTGCACCTGGAAAGTATTAATCACCAAACCAAAGTGTTTAATTCTTAAGGATGCAGAAAAAAAAGTTTGACTTCAGCCGCCAAAGCGTTCAGTATTATTTTGATGCTTCCTTTGGCGATCTAAAAGACATTACGCCACAGGCCAAAACCATTGTCATCACAGACGAGCACTTGATTTCTGCACATGGCAAAAAGTTCAAAGGCTGGAAGACAATTGTTTTAAAGCCGGGTGAGCAATACAAAACACAGGCTACTGTAGATTCTGTTATTGAGCAATTAATTGGCCTTGGAGCCGACAGGCAGACAATGCTAGTTGGAGTTGGTGGCGGCGTCATAACAGATTTAACAGGTTATATAGGCTCCATATTTTTAAGAGGTGTTGCCTTTGGATTTGTTCCTACCAGCCTGCTTGCAATGGTGGATGCATCTATTGGCGGTAAAAACGGAATTGATGTTGGTGTGTATAAAAACATGGTGGGCACCATCAATCAGCCACGCTTCTTATTGTATGATGCTGGCCTGCTGAAATCTTTACCTGAAGCCGAGTGGCGCAATGGCTTTGCTGAAATCATCAAACATGCAGCTATTAAAGATGCTGCAATGTTCAAGCAATTGGAAATTGCTTCGTTGAAGAAATACCAAAGAAATAAATCTGATGTACAGGAATTGATCAAACGCAATGCCCTGATCAAAACCAAAGTAGTGCTTCAGGATGAATTTGAGAAGAATGAAAGAAGGCTGTTGAACTTTGGTCATACCCTGGCACATGCTATTGAAACACAATATGGCCTTACACATGGCGAAGCTGTTGCCATTGGAATGGTGTTCGCTTCTGGTCTTTCTATAGAGCTGTTGGGTTTCAAGCATCACGACCGTTTGAAAAAAGTAATTGAGCAATATTCATTGCCAACTGAACTAAGCTTTGACCGCCAGAAAGTTTTTGATGTATTGCGGAGCGATAAGAAAAAAGAGGCTGATGTCATGAACTTTATCCTGTTGGAAAAAATTGGCAAAGCGGTCATTCAAAAGATTCCTTTAAACACTTTGTATAATTATTTATAATGAAACGTCAAGCGTGAACGATTAGAACCTAATATTTTCATGCTTGACTTTTTACTTTTCACGCCTTTTTAAAAGATATTATTTTAATGAAAGCGGTTCTGATTCCCTCACAACTAAAAGGCAGTATTTCAGCCCCTGCATCAAAAAGTGCGATGCAGCGTGCTTGTGCTGCAGCTTTGATTCGGAAAGGTGAAACGGTTTTGCTGAATCCCGGCATTTCCAACGATGATAAGGCAGCTTTAAATATTATTCAGCAATTAGGTGCAACTGTATCTGTTCAGGATGACAAAGTAATCGTCAGGAGCAATGGAGTGCAACCTGTTTCCAATGAGATCGATTGCCATGAAAGTGGACTATCCATTCGCATGTTCACTTCTATTGCTGCCTTGAGCGATCGGTTGATTACAGTAAAAGGTTCTGGCAGTTTGTCAAAAAGACCTATGAACTTTTTCGACGATGTGCTGCCGCAATTAGGTGTTAGCTGTAAGAGCAGAGGAGGTTATTTACCTATTGAAATCAAAGGTCCTTTGCAACCAAAGAATATTACGGTTGATGGTTCTTTATCTTCTCAATATTTAACAGGTTTATTGTTTGCTTATGCTGCAGCCGGTGCAAAAGGTGTAAGCATTAAAGTAACTAATCTGAATAGCCGTCCTTATGTTGATTTAACACTGCAGGTATTGAAATCTTTCGGATTAAAAGTACCCCAGAATAAAAACTACGAAGAATTCTACTTCGTTGAAACAACTCCTGACTCTGAACTTTCAACTTTGAACTTCACCGTCGAGGGTGACTGGAGCAATGCTGCTTTCTTGTTAACTGGTGGTGCCATTGCCGGTGATTTGCAGTTGAAAGGCATGGACATGAACTCTGTACAAGGTGATAAAGCCATCTTTGATGTATTGCTAAAAGCAAATGCTCAAATGAAGTCAGAGAATGGAATAATTATAGTGAAACAATCAGAACTAAAAGCATTTGAATTCGATGCTACCGACTGCCCAGATCTGTTTCCTCCTTTGGTTGCTTTGGCAGCACACAGCAAGGGAACCTCAAAGATCAGGGGTGTGCATCGTTTAACACATAAAGAAAGCAACCGTGCGGCTACCCTGCAAGAAGAGTTTGGTAAATTGAGCATTCCTGTTTCTTTTGAGGATGATATAATGGTTGTTGAAGGCAAAGCTATTAAAGCAACGGAAGTTTCTTCCCATAATGACCACCGCATTGCCATGGCAACTGCAGTTGCTGGCTTAAAAGCTGATGGTCAAATGGTGATAACAGGAGCAGAAGCTGTAAACAAATCTTATCCTCAATTCTGGAATGATATCAAACAATTAGGCGCTCAACTTTCTTTAATCGATTAACATGAACTCTTTTGGACGCATTTTTCGGGTAAGCATATTTGGTGAATCGCACGGTCCTGCTGTTGGTATCGTCATTGACGGTTGCCCTGCTGGTATAGCATTGACTGCAGATGATTTTACAGTCGATATAGAACGCCGCAAGGGGGGAACACAGAAGGGCACAACACCCCGCCAGGAAACGGATGCCCCAATTTTTCAAACAGGCATTTTCCGCGATAAAACTACAGGTGCACCGCTCACCATCATGTTTGAAAACAAGAATACTCGTTCTTCAGACTACGAAAAGCAAAGGTCCTTTCCCCGCCCCGGCCATGCCGACTTTGTTGCCAGCAAAAAGTTTGGTAGCAACGAAGACTTCCGTGGCGGTGGCCACTTCAGTGGACGTTTAACGGTTTGCGTTGTAGCTGCTGGTGTTGTTGCTAAAAGGGTTTTGAAGGATATTTCAGTAACTGCTAAGATCCTGGAAATAGGAGGCGAGCAGGACCTTGAAAAAGGTTTGCAAAGAGCAATCGATGCCAAAGATTCTGTCGGCGGCATTGTAGAATGCAGGGTTACTGGTTTGCCCATTGGACTGGGTGAGCCGTTCTTCGACTCTGTTGAATCATTGATCAGTCATGCCGCTTTTTCCATTCCTGCAGTGAAAGGAATTGAATTCGGGGCAGGCTTCCAGGCAGCCAAAATGTTCGGTGTGGATCATAATGATGCCATTATTGATGCCAGTGGAAGGACTGCTACAAACAATGCTGGAGGTATAGTTGGCGGTATTACCAATGGCAACGATCTGGTATTCCGTGTTGCCATTAAACCAACGTCATCTACACCAAAAGAACAGGAATCTTTGAACTGGGAAACCGGTGAAGTGGAAAAGTTCTCCATCAAAGGACGTCACGATTTATGTATTGCTTTACGCGTGCCACCAGTACTCGAGGCCATCACCGCAATGGTCCTTGCCGATTTGATGCTGCTGGAAAACAAAGTTTTAAGAGTAGCTGGCCAGTAATTTTCTAATCCTACATTGCTATAGATACATGCACAATTTTATTATCAATGCTTCCATACAAATCGTTCCAATAGTCCAGGACAGGCATCCCTACGAGTGGGTGGATGAAGCTATTGCCATTATTCAGCAATCAGGCATTATGCACGAAGTAGGACCTTTTGCTACTGTTCTGGAAGGAAGATATGACGAGGTTATGAAAGTCATTGGCGATGTAAATGAACATTTATACCGAAAGGGTTGCGCAGAATGGATCAGCAATCTGCAAATACAAATCCGAAGCGAAGGAGACATTACCGGTAGCGAGAAAACAGAGAGATTTTCTTAAGCTGAATTAAATAATATGCTTTTTATGAGCTAGGACTATTTCCCGTCCGGTCTGCAAAATGAGGATTACAGCTTTTGTAATCCTCATTTTATTTTACACTACTTTCACTTACCTAAAGGAAGAATAAGCTTGATTGTTAAAATGAAATAATTTTTTGTCTAAATTTATTTTGTTGGTGACTTTTAAAAAGCAATAACGTTTTCATTTCATCCGACCTTTCAAAAACATTTACATTATCCAGGTAAACCCTTGTGTCAGTTAAGTAAAGTTGGTTTAAGGTATTTGACCTTATCGGTATCGTTATAGAAGCAGAAGTAGTGGAAAATAATGATTTTTATTTTTAAAGCTCCATTGCAGTTAATCAAGGACGATTCAAATAAGGAGGAGTATATATTTGATCTATGCCTAAAGCGGATTGGCAAACAATACGGAATTCAGCTACAAACTGTGGTAAAACGTCTCTTGGATTATAACTAAATGCGCAGGTTGAAATAATGTAAACCAAATACATAATTGTGTAACAATCTTCTTTGATAGCCGATCTACCTTTATCATCGAAATCATTTCGAATAAAACTAACGATATGCAACACCAATCCAATGTAGTAGAATACCAACTGGAGGCAAGTGAATTTAATTGGGAAATTGCTTCTGGAAAGACGGTAAAGGCATGTGGGTTTAACAATCAACTACCAGGGCCTGTTATCAAAGCAAGCAAAGGGGATACTTTAGTTATTAAAGTAAAAAACAACCTTATTGAGCCTACTATTAATGCCATTTATAATTGCAAAAGCCAGTTGCTTATCAAGCCTATCAACAATGCAAAGCCAAAGCTGAGGGAAGTTCCAATCAATACATATTCCGTATGTTTTCTTGA
>CBKWHA010000013.1:0-42772 GCA_966674115.1 uncultured Chitinophagaceae bacterium | reverse complement strand
TTACTTATACAGAGGCTATTGATATCCTGTTACAATCACCTGCTTATAAAAAGAAAAAATTCCAGTATGAAGTAAAGTGGGGTATTGACATGCAAAGCGAACATGAACGCTATCTGGTAGAAAAACACTTCAAAAAGCCGGTGATCGTTACGAATTATCCAAAGGATATCAAAGCATTTTACATGCGCCAGAATGACGATGGCAAAACGGTTGCCGCTATGGATATACTGGCACCGGGTATAGGAGAGATCGTTGGTGGTTCTCAACGTGAAGAGCGGATTGACAAGCTTACTACGCGCATGAAAGAAATGCATATTCCTGCAGAAGAGTTGTGGTGGTATTTGGATACCCGCCGTTTCGGAACGGTACCTCATGCCGGCTTTGGATTAGGCTTTGAGCGGATGGTGCAATTTGCTACAGGAATGGGAAATATCAGGGATGTTATAGCATTTCCAAGAACGCCGAAGAACGCAGAGTTCTAGCCTTTAATGGTCATCACCGGTATTGGAGAATGTTTTACAATATCTAAGGAGTGCAGCTTAAAGAACAGGCGTTCCATAAGATTGTGTTCATGAGGAAATACCAAGAGTAAATCTGCATTTTCTTCTTTGAGGTATTTCAGCACGCAGTCGCGGACATTCTCGCCTTGTATGACCTGGTAGGTAGGGTAAAATGCTTGCAATTGATTCAGGAGAATATCGCGCTGCAGTTCTGTATCCTTTTCTTCTTTATTGGTAACATGCACAATGTGGATACTGGCATTGAGCAGTTGCATCATCTCCGTTACCTTTTCTATGGGTATTTTATCACTTTCCTGCAGATCTGCGGCCAGTACTACTTTTTGCAAGGAAAAAGTTTTGTAATGGGCCGGTACAGCGATCACAGGGCAGTGGCTGCTCCGTACAACAGAAAGTGTGGTGCTCCCGAAGATCAGCCTTTCCAGGCCAGTTGTTCCATGGCTGCCCATTACAATGGCAACAGGTTGAAGGCGTTGGCCTATATCGTTCAACTCATCGTTCACATCCCCGAGACGGCTTTCTGTTCTTACATTTAGCCCAGGATAAACACTTGTCAAATCCTGCGCACACCGTCCCAGGCTTTCATCTGCATTTCTTTTTAGTTCTTCAGCAGACACCAGGATTACCGGCATATCGCTCATAGAAACAGGGATCTGGTAAACATGGATCAGCATTACTTCAGATTCAATTTGCCGGGCAAGTTGTGCTGCATAATGCATGGCATTTTCAGCAGCAGGAGAAAAGTCAGTAGGGACGAGCAGCGTTTTCATACCTAAAAGCTACGAAAAAAAGAAAATATATGGATTTACCACTTTGCGTGCATCTTACCAATAAAAAACTATGGCACAAATCCAACTGCAACCAGCTACAACGGGAAAAAGACAAAACACCCGCAAACAGCATATCCGCATAGATATGACACCCATGGTAGACCTGGGTTTTCTGCTGATTACTTTTTTCATCTTTACCACCAGCATGGCAGAATCTAAGACGGCAGACCTGTATCTGACAGCCGGCGAGCAACCAACTACAAACATTGGCGAATCAAATGTTTTAACTGTTTTGCTTACGGGTGGAGATTCCATTTATTATTATCATGGCAAATGGGAAGATGCCATGCGGAATCAAGAAGTGGAGCTCTCAAGCTATGATGTAGCAAAGGGTATAGGAAATGCCATCCGCAATAAGCAAAAAGCTTTGGGGAATAAAAGCGCTGATCTGATGCTATTGATAAAACCCACAGAAAGATCAACCTACAATAACCTGATGAACGTGCTTGATGAAGTATTGATCAATGATGTAAAGAAATATGCTATCATGGAAGCAACGGAAAACGAATTGTCTGTATTGGAAAAGCCTATGCAACCGTAATGAACAAACGAAAAATATATAAAGGCATTTAACATGGTGGCACATACGAGCTTGCCAAATTTCCATCAATTAAATAAAAACCCTCTTGAATATGCGATCGCAAAACAGGCTCCTGCTACACCAGACAGGAGGTTGTTTTCATTACAGCCTATTCTATACCAATTTCATATCCCCATATCCACACCACACAATTTAAAACGGAATTACACTTCAAAATAGGTTTGCTTTAAACATCTTACCTACAAGATCATGTGTGTATCCGTAATGCCTCTCTGATTCCCTATTAGTATTTTGACATTTTTATATCCTGCTTTACGAACTTTGTAAATAATTAATTGATTTCTAATGTAAATCAATTGGTCACTGTGGTGATTTTTCTATTTTTATTGCTCCATGTTGTTGCTCAGACACATTCCATTTTTAAAAAGCGTTTTTTTATACAGCATCTCGGCTTTTGGCGGGCCACAAGCCCACCTTGCCATGATGATGAAGAACTTTGTTCAGAAAACGCCCTATGTCACAAAAGAGGAGTTGCTTGAGTACAACGCATTATGTAGCCTGTTACCGGGCGCCTCCTCCACACAAACGATCCTCCTGATAGGGTATAAGAGAGGGGGTATCACTTTAGCTATTTTTACTTTACTGGTATGGATACTGCCGGGCTCTTTTTTAATGGGCGCCTTTTCATTTCTATTGCACTATATAGACCAAAAGGCACTGCATGTTGATATTTTTAAGTTTATCCCTTCCTTGGCGGTTGGATTTTTGGCCTTTGCTGCTACCAAAGCATTTAAAATCTCCGTAAACAATACTATTACGTGGTTTATCATGCTCTTATGCGTTGCGGCCACATATACATTCTTTCAATCTCCCTGGACCATACCTATTCTTATTGTTCTCAGCGGGTTTATAACGAACCTGAGCAAAAAACGTATTCCACAGCCAGAAACAAAGCCTAAGAAGATCAAATGGTGGAACATCTGGTTGTTTGTGCTCATCTTTCTGGCAGCGGGTTTTACCAGTGAAATGGCCAGGCAAAACAATTGGCCAGACCGGAAGCCGATCCATCTTTTTGAAAACATTTACCGCATGGGCGCCATCGTGTTTGGCGGAGGTCATGTTTTAATGCCCATGATGTATGAACAATTCTCGGTTCGCCCTGCAACCGTACAAAAGAAAAATCCGGAGGTGATCAGCATCAACAAGGAGGATATGACTACCGGAATGGGAATTGTGCGGGCTATGCCGGGACCGGTCTTTTCCATTGCCTCATTTACCGGGGGTATGGCTTTGAAAGACAAAGGACCTGAAATGCAGGTTTTAGGTTGTGTTATAGGCACCGTGGCTATCTTTCTTCCAAGCGCTTTGTTGGTTCTGTTCTTTTTTCCTGTTTGGCATAACCTCAAGAAATATGTGGTTGTGTATCGATCGCTCGAAGGCATTAATGCAGCCGTAGTTGGTATCATGATAGCTTCTACTTTCTATATCATGAAAGACATCTCTTTGGTAGACGTCCGGATAACCAGCCTGATCAATATCGTGATTATTGTATCTACCTTCCTGTTACTACAATTTACCAGGATCGCTTCACCCATCATTGTAGCAGCCTGCCTGGCTTTGGGCTACTTCTTCTGAGTTTTAAAAAAGCGGCTTTTGATGATTTCCTGTTCTGTGCCTTCTGGCACCAGGTACTTTATAGACTTCCCTTCCTTAATAAGTGTTCTGATGTGGGTAGCTGAGATCTCCAGCAAGGGAGCTTGCATGATCTGAATGGAGGCATTCACCGTATTTTTTATTGGAAAGCCCGGCCGCAGGTAAATAATAATTGGATAATGATCTACAATAGCCCTGTAATTGTGCCACTTGGCAATGTTCTGAAAACTATCACTGCCCATAATGATGGAAAATTCACGCGTGGGATACTTCTCCCGTAAATAAGCCATAGTTGCAGAGGTATAGGAGGGCTTGGAGAGGGAAAACTCTATGTCACTGGCTTTTAGTCTATTGTCATTTTCTATTGCCTTTTGTACAAGGAATAAACGATCATATTCATTCAGAAGGGTAGAAGATGTTTTGAACGGATTGTGGGGCGATACCACAAACCATATTTCCTGTAGTGGGGTTTCGTTTAAAATATGATTTGCTATAATTAAATGTCCAATGTGGATAGGGTTAAACGACCCAAAGTACAATCCTGTTTTCATCCGTCGGCTCCTCTCTTTCTAGTGTTCTAAAATAATCTGATCGGCTTCATTTAAACGCAGGCTTAATGAATAACCTGCTACCCGGATGGAAATCGGGTCTCCTAATGGGGCAACCTGCTCAACAATAACTACTTCTCCTGGTATGCATCCCATTTCCATGAGTTTTAGCTCTAATTCAGAGCTGGCAAAACCTTTGATTTTTGCTCTTTCTCCTGGCCTTAATTCTGATAATTTTCTATTCATAAACTAATTTTCAAAACTACAGCTTTCAATAGCCAAAGGTTTACGATTTTTGAAAATCATGCAAAACAAAAAGGTTAGCTTTCATTATATTAAAGTAAAGTTCTTCTTCGAACAAAGAGAAAAGGTTAAAAGCTTCATTATGGAGCTTTTTAAAAAGGAAGACAAACAAGTTGATGCTATTAATTACATCTTTTGTACAGATGAGTATCTGCTGAGTCTCAACGTTGCCTATCTAAATCACGACACCTACACAGACATTATCACTTTCTTTTATTCTGAAAAAGATGAGCCTGTTACTTCAGACATTTACATTAGCATTGAACGCGTAAGAGAGAATGCTAAAAAGTATAACACTACATTTAAAAATGAATTACTAAGGGTGATATTCCATGGTGCGCTGCACCTCTGCGGCTATAAAGACAAAACAGAAATTGAAAAAACAAAAATGAGAGAAATGGAAGAGTTATATCTCAACTATTTTTACCAATAGAAAGTTCCACGGGACACAGTTTCTTGGTGAAACATAAAACCTCAGCTTTTCCCAAAAGCGAAAAGCCTTGGCTGTGGGTCAAATGTTATTTTATAGCTTCTAAAGTGAATAAAACCTCATTGGTACAGGCGAGATAAGCGACAGATCAGAATCTTATACAAAATGGTCATTAAGATTACAGTTGAGAGATGATAGATGACAGAGGGCATCTGTCATCAGCCATCAGTCATCTATCATCTTGACAGCGGTTTGGTATTAGAGGAGCTAAGGCCCGGCCTTATGTTCCACGGGACACAGTTTCGTAGTGAAACAAAATAGATAATTTTGCTTTATGGCTCGAAAAAGGTGGACAGCACAAACAGAAATTTCTGATACGCTGCTGAAGTTTAGAGAAAAACGTAAATGGCAAATCGCTTTAAGGCGCTATGTTCTTGAAAAAAACAAATCCTCTTTTTATGCGCCTTATTTTGGTCTTGACATTAACAACTTTCGCCGGTGGATAGAACTTCAATTTGATGAGGATATCAATTGGGAGAACTTTTCACAAGCTTGGCAGTTAGACCATATCATCCCTGTAGCTTACTTCGATTTTGATATTGAGGACGACTTAAAACTTTGCTGGAATTTTGTCAATATCCGTGTTGAAAAGCATCAGTTAAATAAAAACAGAGGGAATCGCATAGATGTGCTTGCTGCAAAATCCTATTTTCAGGATATGTTCCAAAAAACAAATTATCACGTTTGCAAAAAAATGGTCGAGAAAATAGAGCTGATCGAATTATCACAAATTTCCAGCAATGAAAACTTAGAAAATTTTATTCTTGAAAACAAACATTACCTGGAAACTATTAGTTCCTTTTCCTCCTACGACTTTGACAAAATCAATACCGGTGTTCCCGTTAAGGATATTGTTTTTGAAAAAGAATTTTTAAAAAAGTTTGGGTAAACAGTAACCTGTCAACCCTTAACATTAAAGTACTTTTGCAAAATGTTTCAAGAATATGATGTGATTGTTGTCGGGGCAGGTCATGCAGGCTGTGAAGCTGCTGCTGCTGCTGCCAACATGGGTTCAAAAGTCCTATTAGTGACCATGAACCTGCAAACCATTGCCCAAATGAGTTGCAACCCTGCCATGGGTGGTATTGCCAAAGGCCAGATCGTGCGCGAAATTGATGCATTAGGCGGCTATTCCGGAATTGTTTCTGACGAATCAATGATCCAATTCCGCATGCTCAACCGCTCCAAAGGTCCAGCCATGTGGAGCCCTCGTTCCCAAAACGACCGGATGCTCTTCTCCCAAAAATGGCGGGAGCGTTTGGAACAAACCCCCAACCTGGATTTTTACCAGGATATGGTGAAAGAAATCATCGTACATGGCGGTAAAGCAACAGGTGTGGTTACGGGCCTTGGCCATCATATTAAAGCCAAAGCCGTTGTGCTTACCAATGGAACATTTTTAAATGGAGTGATCCATATCGGAGAAAAAAGGTTCGGCGGTGGTCGCGTGGCAGAAAAGGCTGCAACGGGACTGACAGAACAATTGGTTTCCCTGGGCTTGGAAAGCGACCGTCTAAAAACCGGCACACCTCCTCGTGTAGATAGCCGCTCACTGGATTACAGCAAAATGGAAGAGCAAAAGGGTGATGAGGAAATCACTGGCTTTTCTTTTAGCGACTCTCAAAAGCCGAAAGAACAAAAAAGCTGCTGGATTACATATACCAATAGCCAGGTTCACGAACTGCTCAAAACAGGATTCGATAGGAGTCCCATGTTTACGGGCAGAATAGAAGGCGTAGGTCCACGCTATTGCCCAAGTATTGAAGACAAGATCAATCGCTTCGCAGAAAGAGACCGTCACCAGATCTTTGTAGAACCGGAGGGGTGGAATACGGTAGAGATCTATGTTAATGGCTTTTCTACCTCCTTACCAGAAGATGTTCAATATGCGGCCCTGCGTCAGGTACCCGGCTTCGAGAATGTAAAGTTCTTCCGCCCCGGTTATGCTATTGAATACGACTATTTTCCACCAACCCAACTGAGCTATAGCCTGGAAACCAAGCAGGTTGCTAATCTTTTCTTTGCCGGCCAGATCAATGGAACCACGGGTTATGAAGAAGCTGCCTGCCAGGGAATTATGGCGGGTATCAATGCGCACTTAAAAACAAAAAATGAAAAGCCCCTGATCTTAAAGAGGAGCGAAGCTTATATAGGCGTATTAATAGATGACCTGATCAGCAAGGGTACCCAAGAACCCTACCGCATGTTTACCTCACGTGCCGAGTTCAGAACCCTTTTAAGGCAGGATAATGCAGATCTGAGATTGACCGAACTAAGCTATCGTTTGGGCTTAGCTACCCAGGAAAGAATGGACAAAGTAATCTTAAAAAGGAATGAAGTTGAAGCCATTAAAACTGTTTTAAGAAACATTCAATTAGAACCCGGAGAGATCAATGGCTTGTTGGAGCAACTGGGCAGTTCACCTCTCAGCGAAAAACAACGTGTTGAAAAGATATTGTTACGTCCCAACCTGCAATTGAAAGACATAATGCAGCACGTCTCTAAACTTAAAGATGCTTTAATTAGTTTCCAGGACGAATCCGTAGAGCAGGCTGAGATCCAAACTAAATACCAGGTATATATAGATAAAGAAAAAGAACTGGTAGGCAGGATGCGCCAAATGGAAGATTTGTCAATTCCGGAAAGCTTTAACTATCATAATGTCCAGGCACTAAGTGCTGAGGCCAAAGAGAAACTGAACAGGATCAAACCCCAGACCTTGGGTCAGGCCAGCAGGATATCGGGTATCAATCCCAGCGATGTGCAGATATTAATGGTATATATGGGGAGATAATTGGCTAACGAACAATAGAGGTTCTCATAAAACAGAAGCAGGTGTCCATCCATTGATACCTGCTTCTGTTTTAATATATACATAGTCTCCAAAGTACCCTAAAACAATTATGTTACTACCTTTCAGAAGCCATATTTTCCTGGCAGCCGTAGGTTGCGGAGCGTCATAAACGAATTCATCAGCTTTCATTTTCGAACTTTTAAGCGCAGATAATTTCTCCACTTTTGAAACAGCAATATTAATTAAGGATGAATCCGGCAGCATCGCCCTTATATGGTTACTACTAACAGCCAGCGCATCTATCAACGTGTTGTCTTTCAATCTATTATACAAACCTCCTTCAGAAATATTGAGAGTGGATGCGGTTCTTAATACTCCTTTAATATTATTGATGGCCTCCGCTACTGGCGCGGGCTTCTTTACCACCGGATCAACAAATGGTAAAGGATCAATAGCTCCACCAAACGTATAGATGCCAAAATGTAGGTGGGGAGGAGTAGTACGGGCATTACCCGTATTTCCTACCAAACCAATGGTATCACCGGCCTTTACTTTTTGTCCATCTTTTACCAATTGTTCATCAAGATGTGCATAATACAGCGATAGGTTTTTTCCTTTTGGCCGTTGCCAGACCACTTTGCCGCCTAAATTGTTTTCATTGACTCTCGTAATGATGCCATCGGCTGCAGCAATAACGGGCGTTCGCTTGAGCGCAAACAGATCAATACCTTCATGTCTGCGGGCACCAGCAGCACGTTCATCACCCCAGACGCTTCCAATTCTTCCGGCTTTGCCAGCCACAGGAAATTGAAGGGATGGTCCAACAGCAATGCTTAAGGTATAGTCTCCGCTGCGCAGCAACTCTGGTTGTAAACGTATCAGGTAAGCACCTGTTTCATCAACCTCGTACTGGTGCTGTGTTTGTGCCGTATCGAATGACAAAAGCATGGAGTGTTGTCCGTCCTCCTCTACCTGCCACAACTCTGCAAATAGAGCAAAGTCATTTATTGGGTTCTTTTCAAGCTTTATCAATAGTTTCTCGCCCTGCTTTGCATTGAAATTCAAACCCACTGCACGAGGTTGATCTGAAGAAAAATATCCCATTTCTTTATAAGGAAGCGAAATACGCTGTGGAGCATATAAAGCCTTCTCTGCTGCAGCAAGCCATTGCATACCCATGGCCGTTTTATCCAACCCTGCCTCCTTAATTTTCTTTTCGTACTGAGCATGCAGACTCTTCTTTTTAAAAATATCAGGGCCTGCCGTAGAACAACCAATTATAAAACACACGCCAAACAAACCAATAACAGATATCAGCTTTATCATAATCATCTGGAATGCAAACAATACACCATAAACAGAAATATATAAAGCAGCACCTTACATAATAATACAAACAACCACTCACTGGCTCCTGATCTTCATAATCTTATATAAGCCATCGTAGGTGATTATCCGTATTCTCTTAAAGTACCCATTCAATATATGCTTGAAAATTACTTAGTGAGTTACATTTGAGAACCGTTAACAACCCCTATGCAGAACTATCAGTCTTTTTCCGTACCTACCGCAAGCTATCAAGCTAGCATGCAACTGTCATCTTCACAGTTACATCGCCTCTTCGATTCTCTCTTGTCAGTTGTCTTTGCCATTGACCTTGATGGATTTTTTGTCTACGTAAGTAAATCTTCTTCAACTATTTCAGGATATTTACCGGAGGAGCTGGTAGGAACATTATACCTCGATCTTATAGCTGATGAAGACAAGGAAAGGACATTGGAATATTTCAGAAAGCAGATCTATAGCCAGGATGTGACGGAATTTGAAAACTGTCTTATTAGGAAAGATGGTGACCTGGTACCCATTTCGTGGACGGGCAGGTGGGATGCCAAGGATAAAATGTTTTATTGTGTTGTAAGTGATATATCGAAAAGAAAAGCTGCTGAATTACAAAAAGAGCAATACCACCTGGATATGCTGAATGTCCTGGAACGTATTACGGATAGTTTTTTTTCAGTAGATAAAAACTGGATCATTACTTACAGGAATCAGCAAACAGAATTTCTCACAGGCAAACCACACCAGCAAATACTCGGGAAAAATCTTTGGGAATGCTATCCTGAGCTTGTGGGTACCATCGTTTATGAACAATACCATAAAGCGATTGCAGAACGGGTGCCTGTACATTTCGAGTTCTATTACAACCAGATAAACGCCTGGCTCTCTATCAACGCCTATCCATCTGAAAATGGCCTTTTCGTTTTTCTTAGAAATATCAATGAGAAAAAACAGGCAGAATTGCTGCAAATGTCATTCGATGAAAATATCAAGGAGTGGAACACCTATCTGAAGCATATTCTGGATAGTATGAATGATGGCTTTATTGGATTGGATGAGCATGAAAAGGTGGTGCACTGGAATAAAAAAGCAGAAGAGATCTTCGAGGTAAAACGTTATACAGTCCATCGCAAATCTTTACGATCTTGCTTCACCGTTATAGACGGTATCTCATTTTACGATGAGTTTACAACATTATATGCGGAAAAGAAGTCTGGTTCTTTTACTATCTTTTTCCGGCAATCGAACAAGTGGTATGAAACTACAATCAAAGTATTATCGAAAGGAACTGCTATTTTTATAAAAGATGTTACTGCACTAAAAAAGATCAAAGATGAACTGCGTAAGCTAGCGGTGATGGTAAAGAAAAGTGCCAGCATGATTTTGCTTACAGACGCAGTAGGAAGAATTACATGGGTCAATGATGCTGCCGTTTCATTAAGCGGTTATGCTCAGGAAGAAGCCATAGGAATGACATTGGGAGCATTTTTATGTGGCACGGAAACGGGCGCTGCAACAGCTAAGAACATCCAGAATTATATTGCAAAAGGAGAAGCCTTCCATACAGAATCGCTAAATTATAATAGGTCGAATGAAACGTACTGGGCTGAAATAGAAGGGCAACCGGTAAAAGATGCAAAAGGGAAGATAGAACAATTCTTTATCATTGTAACGGACATATCAAATCGAAAAAGGTTCAGCCACCTTTCCGGCCAGGATATTCAAGAACAGCAGCAATTTGCCACAGCCTCGGTTATCAAAGCTCAGGAAAGGGAAAGTGAACAAGTAAGCAGGCAACTGTATACTGAAGTAAACCAAATGCTTACTACAGTAAAGTTATACACGGAACTCTGTCTGGCTGGTGCAGGAAATAAAGAAGACATTCTACGCAAATCGCTCAACCTGCTAGATTCATCTTTGGAGGAGATCAATCATCTTTCCAAGCGCCTGTCTCCTTCTTCTTTAAATGAAGTCAGCCTTAAAGATTCTTTGCAGGAACTCATTGAAACTATCAATACTACCAATAAAATTGATGTCTCATTAGAAATAAAGAGAGTGAATTCTCATGGCATCAGTAAAGAATTGCACCAGGCTGTATACCGTATCCTGCAGGAGCAACTGCAAAACATATCTAACCATGCCCAGGCGAAAAGTGTTCGTGTTCTGGTAAATGGAACCAGCAACGAATTGAATCTGAAAATAAAGGACGATGGAATAGGTTTTGATACAAACAATAAAAGCAAAGGCATTGGAATAACCAATATGATCACACGGGCAGAGGCTCTGAAAGGCTCGCTCTCTATAAACAGTGCGCCAGGATCAGGTTGCGAGCTGCACGTCCGCTTTCCCTTGTGACAAATGCAGCCGGCTTGTGGATAACTTTGAGTTGTTCACATTATTCTATCATACAAGAAGCAGGAGTTTTCCGTGCGTGTTTAGAGCAATTTGAAGGACCTCGTTCAGAGGCTCCACCCAACAGGATCATGTTAGTGTAAGGTGTTCGCCGATGGACCGGGAGCTTTGATCACCAGGAAATCTTAGACGAGCTTGGCCGTGCCATTGAATCGAGCATGCGCGAACGCTCAAAGAATAAGTTCACGAGAATACAAGTTCATTTCTATTCGATTAATAGGATTCCAGACCACACATTAAAATATGTATTAAAATAAGACAGCTTCTTTACAAGAAAGAATGTGTGGCGACGTGCACCTTCAAAGGAGAGATATAAAATAAAAAAAGAGACTACTTTTTGTAATCTCTTTTGTGGTGTGGGCCGGAATCGAACCGGCGACACAAGGATTTTCAGTCCTTTGCTCTACCAACTGAGCTACCGCACCGCCTTACCAATACCAACATTACAGCAATTGCGTTTTGTTGAATCGGGTTGCAAAAATAAGGGAATCTTTGGGATAATTACCAAAGAATGGCAATTTTTTTACAAGGAAAAAGAAAAAGGAGAATGTTCAACATTCTCCTATAAAATTCTATTGCTTAATTACTTTATACTTCTTTACTAAATAATCTTTAGCTTCATTAGTTACCGTAAACACTCAAAAACTTAATACGCATAATTTTCAACTGTTCCCAGTTATAGTTGCCATCAGCTAATTCTTCCTGTGCTATTTGCAGTGAAGAAGTTTCGCAACCCTTAAAATACTCAATGATCTCCTGCTGCTCGTATTCATCAAGCATTTGATCAATAGCATAATCCAGGTTCAGCTTGGTACCGCTGGCAGCAATGGTTTCCATTTCTTCCAATAAGGCATCCAGGCGCAGATCTTTGTTTTTGGCGATGATCTCAAGCGGGATCTTTTTATCTACCTGTTGAATGATATGCACCTTATTTCCGCTCTTATTTACCACACTCTTCATAACGAAATCATCAGGCTTCTCTATGTTATTTTCTTCCACATAACGGGCAATCAGCTCAATAAACGGCTTCCCATAACGCAACGCCTTGCCCTTGCTTACACCCTGGCATTTCTCCAGTTCAGCAATCGTGGTAGGATACATGGTCGCCATGTCTTGCAAGGAAGATTCCAGGAAGATCACAAACGGAGGCAGGCTCTTTCTTTTGGCCTCTTTATGCCTCAGCTCTTTCAACATTTCAAATAACTTATCATCAGCGGCAGCACCACCAGCAGCTTCCGCTCCTGCTTCATCATCATCGGCATTGGCATCTTCAAACAGGTTATTCAGAACAATCTTGAACGATTTTGGCTTTTTGAGGAACTCATGCCCTTTTTCTGTGATTTTCAACACGCCATATTCCTCAATATCTTTCTTCAACAGGTTTTCCAGCAATAATTGGCGTACCAAAGAGTTCCATAAGTGATTGGGCTGGTCTTTACCAATACCAAACACTTCGATGCTGTCGTGGCGGAACATCTTGATCTGGGGTGTCAGATGCCCTGTGACGATCTGTACAGTATAATCAGTTGCAAAGCGCTCATCCAAAGCCAGAATGGTATTTAGCAGTTTTACCACTTCAGCCTTGGCTTCCACTTTCTCCTTCGGATTCTTACAGTTGTCGCAGTTGCCACAATTCTTATCTCCAAAGTCCTCACCAAAATAGCTAAGCAGGACCTTACGGCGGCAAACTCCACTCTCAGCATATGCTACCGATTCATTGATCAGTTGGGCGCCTACTTCACGCTCGCTCAGTGGTTTGTCACGCATCAGGTGTTCCAGCTTGGAAACATCGGCGTGAGAATAATACAGGATACATTTTCCTTCCAGTCCATCACGGCCGGCCCGGCCAGTTTCCTGGTAGTAGTTCTCTATAGATTTAGGAATGTTATAATGGATCACAAAGCGAATATCCGGCTTGTCAATACCCATCCCAAAGGCTATGGTAGCAACAATTACCTGCACATCTTCGTTCAGGAATTGGTCTTGTCTTTCTGCACGAAGCTTAGAGTCAAGCCCCGCATGATAGGCAACGGCCTTTACACCATTGGCCATTAGCATGCTGGCAAGCTCTTCTGTAGTTTTGCGGTTCAGCGTGTAAATGATACCGCTTTTACCTTTATTAGAAACGATGAACTTAACAATGCTCTTAAGTGTATCATCTTTTTTGATCTTAGGCAGGATCTCATAGTAAAGATTGGACCTGTTAAAGGAAGAAAGGAACACCTGCGGTTCTCTCAAACCAAGATTTTTGATGATATCGCTTTGTACTTTAGGGGTAGCAGTTGCAGTAAGCGCAATTACCGGAACATTGGAATTGATCTGATCCATCATATCGCGCAAACGGCGGTATTCAGGGCGGAAATCATGTCCCCATTCGGAAATACAGTGTGCCTCATCTACAGCAAAAAACGAGATCTTCATATTGCTAAAGAAGTCCAGGTTGTCCTGTTTTGTTAAAGTTTCCGGAGCAACATAGAGCATCTTTGTACGGCCAGCCTGCAGGTCGTCGTGCACAACCTTTATTTCTTTTTTGGTAAGCGTAGAGTTTAAAAAGTGTGCAACATCATCCTTGCTACTGTAACTGCGCACCAGGTCTACCTGGTTTTTCATCAATGCAATCAGCGGACTCACAATAATGGCCACGCCAGGGCTGACAATAGCCGGTAACTGATAGCAAAGACTTTTACCGCCACCCGTAGGCATAATAACGAACGTATCCCTGCCGGATAAAACTGATTTTATAATTTGTTCCTGTTGTCCTTTGAATTGTTCAAAACCAAAATGCTCTTGTAAAGCAGTTTGAAGATCTATATCAACGGTGGTTTCCGGTGGAGTTGTTTTTTTGGTCGAAGGTCTCTTCCTGGTACTGGCCATCTTAATTAATTGGTTTTCTGCTTTGGATAAAGCAATATTTAAAAATATTTCCTTGTCTTTCGTAAAATTTCGATGAAACAGGCAAACCAATCGATTGCAGCCTTTATTTGATATTGGACTGTCTGCTAAATGGCATTATATACCATTTTTTCACAGTTTATCCAAAAGGCCGGCGAATTTACTTATAGAAATGCAAGCTTTTATCATAAATCAGTTAAATCTTATAATTAAATAGCCGGAATACCCAAATTCGGGCATAAAGACTAATATTCAGACCAGCAAAGCAATTTAACAATTAAGTATAGGTCTAAATACCAGATTAGCAATTTTAAATTCCACTAATTTTGGCCACTTGAAACAGGAAAATACTATAGTACGCCAGGGCACTATAATCAATGAAGCCTTAAGAACTATTGAGCTGGAAGCAGAAGCCATTCATCATTTATCCACCATGATCGATGATGAGTTTGTGAAGGCCATTGATGCCCTTTACAATTGCAAAGGGCGTATAGTCATAAGTGGTATTGGCAAAAGCGCCATCATTGCACAAAAGATAGTAGCCACCTTAAATTCCACCGGCACCCCCTCCATCTTCCTGCACGCTGCTGATGCCATTCATGGCGATCTGGGCATGGTGCAGCAGCAGGATCTTGTCATGATTATCAGCAAAAGCGGGGAAAGCCCGGAGATCAAAGTACTTGTTCCTCTCATTAAAAACTTTAATAACACGCTTATATCCATTGTAGGCAACACTGCTTCCTTCCTGGCCAAACATAGCGACTTTGTCATTAATACAACTGTCGAACAGGAAGCATGTCCAAACAACCTAGCACCAACTACAAGTACCACAGCTCAACTGGTAATGGGTGATGTGATCGCGGTTTGCCTGATGAAGAAAAAGGGTTTTAATGTGGCTGACTTTGCCAAACTGCATCCCGGTGGTGCATTGGGTAAAAAGTTATACCTACGCGTAAGCGATCTGTATGTGGAAAACGAAAAACCTGAAGTAAGACCTGATCAGCTACTGAAAGAGGTCATCCTAGAAATGACCAGGAAACGTATGGGTGTAACCGCAGTTACAGCAAAAGATGGTACGCTTGCAGGTATCATTACGGATGGCGATCTGAGAAGAATGTTGGAGCGAAATGGCCTGGAAAACATCAGGGCAAAAGACATTATGACCAAAAACCCCAAGGTTGTCCTGCCTTCCGAAATGGCAGTTAATGCATTGGATATCATGCGAAAGGCAGAAATCACACACCTTGTGGTGGCTGAAAACGGAAAATATTTGGGAATGATTCACCTGCATGACTTAGTAAAAGAAGGATTGATTTAAAACTGAACAATAATTTAAAGTGAAGGACAATAAACACACATACATTGTAATTATGGCCGGGGGCATCGGCAGCCGCTTTTGGCCAGTTAGCCGTAAAAACCACCCTAAGCAATTCCTTGACATTTTAGGCACCGGAAAAACGCTCATTCAGGATACAATGGCGCGGTTTGCTTCTTTTGTTCCAAAAGAAAATATTTATGTCATCACAGCAAAGGAATATGAGGAGATCACAAAAGAGCAGTTATCCGACCTCCCTGCTGAGAACATCATTGGCGAGCCTTATCGCAAAAACACAGCTCCCTGCATAGCCTATATTTCCTTCCACATTATCAAGAAAGATCCCCAGGCATCTGTGATCGTTGCACCTGCAGACCATTTGATCCTGGACAAAGAAAACTTTTTAAGCATATGTTCTAAAGCGCTGGAATTCGTGAACAATCACGATGCCCTGGTTACCTTAGGCATTCAGCCCACTTACCCGAATACCGGCTATGGGTATATTCAGTTTAATGCAGCGGAAGCAGCCCCGTCAGTGCACAAGGTGAAAACATTTACGGAAAAGCCTAACAAAGAACTGGCGCAAACTTTTATAGCCAGTGGCGACTTTTTATGGAATTCAGGAATTTTCTTCTGGCGAGTGGACAGTATCCTGAAAGCTTTACACAAACACCTTCCTGAGATTTATGAGGTGTTTGCTGCTGAGAAAGATAAATTCAACACGGAAGAAGAAAAAGCAACCCTGGAAGCAATATATCCTTTATGTACAAGCATTTCTATTGATTTTGGTGTTATGGAAAAGGCACATAACGTATATGTGATCCCTTCTTCTTTTGGCTGGAGCGATCTGGGCACCTGGAACAGTGCCTGGGAAAATATGGAAAAAGACTATTTGGACAATGCTGTGGCTGGCGACAAGGTTATGGTCATAGACGCGACACGTTGCGTAGTACATGCGCCCAAAAACAAACTGGTTGTTCTTCAGGGGCTGGATGACTATATTGTAGTGGATACCAAAGACGTCCTGCTCATTTGTAAAAAAGAGAAAGAACAGGAAATCAAGGAGTATACAGCCGATGTAAAAAGAAATATGGGCGAAAAATATCTGTAGCTTGAAGGATTGATTCGAGCTTCGCAAAACGTCAAACGTGAAAGGGATTTGTTCAGTTTCATGTTTGACGTTTTTCATTTCATATAACTGATAGTCTGCTGTTTTACAAGAGCTAACTGGCTTTGAACTGTTAACTTTGAGCCCTGAACTCCTATTACCTCCTTTATGAACTTTAACAATATACTTTTTCTCGATATTGAAACGGTTTCGCAATACGAAACCTATGAAAACCTGCCCGCTGATTGGCGGGAGCTCTGGGATGTGAAGGCGCAACTGATCATGCGCAACAAGGAGGTCGAAACGAGTGAAACCATATACGACAGAGCAGGCATTTATGCCGAGTTTGGCAAGATCATCTGTATTTCCTGTGGCTGTATACAAGGCTCTGGCAACGATAAAAAGCTGGTCGTTAAATCATTCTTTGATCATGACGAAAAAAAGCTGCTGACAGAATTTGCTGATATGCTTACGCGTTGGGCAGATAACAATAAGTTTCTATGTGCACACAACGGAAAGGAATTTGACTACCCTTACATCTGCCGCCGTATGATTATCAATAATGTTGCAATACCTGAGGCTATGCAAATTGCCGGCAAGAAGCCATGGGATGTAAAACACCTGGACACTATGGAACTCTGGAAGTTTGGCGACTATAAAAGCTATACTTCGTTAAAACTGCTGGCAAAAGTATTGGGCATTCCTTCTCCAAAAGACGATATCGATGGCAGCATGGTCTATTCAGTTTACTGGGTAGAAAAAGATCTTGAACGCATTGTTACTTATTGCCAGAAAGATGTGATCACTTTGGCACAGGTCTACCTGCGCTTTTATAACGAGTCGTTGGTCAAAGATGAAAACATTGAAGTAAAGGCACTCAAAAAAATAAACATCAATTTGAAACATACATAACATGAGCAACAGAACCAATTATCCTTCCGGCTCTAAGTGGGAAGACATCATCGGCTACAGCCGCGCAGTTAAAATTGGAAATATTATTGAAGTTACCGGAACAGTGGCTTCAGACGAAAATGGAAATACTGTGGGTAAGAACAACCCATACGAGCAAACGAAATACATCATACAGAAAATAGAGAAAGTGCTGCAACAGGCCGGGGCTTCCCTAAAAGATGTGATCCGCACCCGTATGTTTGTTACCGAGATCAGTAAATGGGAAGATTACGGCAAGGCACATGGCGAGTTCTTTGCTGAAATCAAACCCTGCACTACCATGGTAGAAGTAAGTTCTTTGATCGGGGATGAATACCTCGTTGAGATTGAAGTGAGTGCGATCGTAAATACCAGCTATTAAAAACATACTCCCTTGCCCCTAAGGGGAGCTTTGAGAACAATCTACATTGATATGCAATTTCTGAAGTATGAAGATCATTTTTTGTTCTAAAAGTGTTCCATGTATATAAAAAGAATGTACGACCTAAGTCCCCCCTTTAGGGGGGCAGGGGGTAAACTTCCCAACGTAGGCACTACAATCTTCACGGTAATGAGTTCCTTGGCTATTGAGCATAAAGCGATCAACCTGGGACAAGGTTTTCCAGACTTTGGCATGAGCGAGGAATTAATAAGCCTGGTAAATGAGGCCATGAAGAGTGGCTTTAACCAATATGCCCATATGAATGGTTACCGTCCGCTCCTGGAAGCTATTGCAGAGAAAGTAGAAGACCTTTACCACACAACCATTCATCCTGATACCCAAATTACCATCACCCCTGGTGGCACTTATGCCCTTTATACAGCCATGACAACCGTGCTGCATCCCGGTGATGAAGTGATCGTTTTCGAACCAGCTTATGACAGCTACATTCCTGGTATCGAATTAAACGGGGCTAAACCTGTCATTATCCCCCTAACCTTTCCTGACTACAAGATCAACTGGGATGAAGTACGTAAGCACCTGAATGAAAAAACAAGGATGATCATCCTTAATTCTCCGCATAACCCTACAGGCTCCGTTTTATCTGCTGATGATATGCAGCAACTGCGATCCCTTGTTAGCAATACAAACATGCTTATTTTAAGCGATGAAGTATATGAGCACATCATCTTCGACGGGCGGCAACATGAAAGCATCTTAAGATACCCTGATCTGTTGCAAAGGAGCTTTGTTTGTTTTTCTTTTGGGAAAAACTACCACTGTACCGGCTGGAAACTGGGCTATTGCATAGCACCTGCAGAAATGATGAAAGAGTTCCGCAAAGTGCACCAGTTCAACTGCTTTAGTTGTGATACGCCCAAACAGGTAGCCCTGGCAACTCACCTTAAACATAAAGATGCTTATCTGCACTTAGGGGCCTTCATGCAGCGGAAACGCGACTACTTGCAGCAACTGATGCAGCAGACGAAGTTTGAACCATTGCCGAGTTTTGGTAGTTTTTTTCAATGCTATTCTTACCGCAACATCAGCAATGAAACCGAGAGCGACTTTGTGCAGCGGCTGGTTAAAGAATACAGGGTAGCAGCTATTCCTGTTTCTGCTTTTTATCAAAAGCCGGTCAATAATCAAGTGGTACGGTTTTGTTTTGTAAAAAAAGAAGAGACCCTCGAAGCTGCAGTTGAGCGACTAAGCCGAATGACAAACTAAATCAGAACGTCTATGGAAATCTACCCTGTTACACAAAACGACTTTTCGAAAGCTATTGATTTGCTAAAGAAGAATAATCTTCCCACCCAGGATATCACAGACAAAAGCAAATTGTTTGTCATGCTGGAGGAAAATGACGTCATTGGCGTAGTAGGACTGGAAACACATGACCATGACGGGCTATTGCGTAGTCTATGTGTTTCTGAGGATAAAAGAAATACCGGCCTTGGTGCAAAGCTGGTAGACTTTATGGAAAATTACGCGCCTACTCAGAACATCCATTGCTTATTCCTGCTCACCACCACAGCCTCAGACTTCTTCAGTAAAAGAGGATATGAAGAGATCAACAGAAGCAAGGTTCCACTACCCATCCAGGAATCAACTGAGTTCACAACCGTTTGCCCTACCAGTGCCGTTGTAATGAGAAAAAGACTCACCTAAAAACCATAGACCGTAAACTACAAACTACTTGCCCTTTCTTTGCAAAAAATTTACTGATTGAATACACAATTTCTTACGCCGGCAGTGTACAGGACCTTGTTCGGGCTGGCGGGTGTTGTTTACCTCTTTGGCTTATTTGTTACAATGCCCGACAATGATTCGGCCCACCATGCCTCCATTGCCATGCATATGTACCTTACGGGTGATTATGTAAACCTGATCGATCATGGAAAAGATTACCTGGATAAGCCCCACCTCCATTTCTGGCTGGCAGCGTTGAGCTATCATTTGTTTGGTGTCACCACCTTTGCCTATAAATTTCCTACCTTCTTATTTACCATCCTGGGAACGTATTCTACCTACCGGCTGGGGAAAACCCTATATAACAATGAAATTGGTAAACTGGCGGCATTGATTGTTACCACAGCCTTTGCCTATATGCTTGCCAATTGCGATGTGCGCATGGACGCTATACTAACAGCCAGTATTGTATTTGCCACCTGGCAACTGGTTGCCTGGATCAATAAAAAACAAATGATCAATGCCTTTGCTGCAGCCTTAGGGCTGGCACTGGGTTTTTGCACCAAAGGACATATTGCCGTTGTCACTGCAGGTATCAGCGCCTTTTTCTATATCTTGTACCGCAGAGATTGGAAAGCTTTTTACCACTGGCACCTGTTGGCCATTGCAGGTTTCTTCGGTCTTTTCATTTCTCCCGTTGTTTATTGTTATTACCTGCAATACGACATGCATCCGGAGAAAGTGATTCGCGGAAGAAGCAATGTTTCAGGGGTGGAATTCATATTATGGCAACAGAACTTTGAACGCTTTCAAGGCGAAAAATGGGGTGGCGATGCAAAAAATGATTACTTCTTTTTCTTTCACTCTTTTTTGTGGGCTTTTGCACCCTGGAGTATCATGGCTTTTACGGCTTTCTTCTCCCGTCTGAAAACTTTTGTCTATAAAAAATATGAATGGCTTACGGTTGGTACCATGGCTGTAATCGGACTATTGATCAGCTTTTCGGGCTTTAAGCTACCGCATTACCTGAACATAACCTTCCCGGTAGCTGCAGTGCTTACGGCCAGTTATCTTTTTCACAAGTCAGCCAAACCAGAGGTTATCAAAAGGTTCGCAGTTGTACAGACTGTTATCTGCTCGCTCTTGTTGCTGGCAGTAGGCGTCCTCAATGTATGGGCCTTCCCTGTATATAAATGGTGGGTGATAGTCGGCTTCATCCTTCTTGCCCTCTTCTGCTTCTTCTTGTTGAAAATCGGTAGAAACAGACTGCAGCGCCTGATCACAGCATCGGCTGCAACAATGATTATTGTTTTCTTTTTATTGAATACTAACTTTTATCCCCAGTTGCTGAAATACCAGGCAGGAAACGAACTGGCAAAAGTTGTCAACACAAAAATTGGCGGTCAGAATGTTTATTACTATGGTATTGGACCAAGCTCTTCATTTAATTTTTATACCAAAACTAATGACCAGTTCTTCCATGATAGCCTGTTGAACGCTGGCAGAAAAATCTGGGTGGCTACGGATAAAAATGGCCTGGAAGAATTGGGGAAAACCCTCAAAATAGGGCAGATCTACCGCCACAAGGATTTTGAAGTAACCCGTCTGACCTTTAAATTTATCAATCCGGTTACAAGAAAAGAAACCTTAAATGAGATGGTTATAGCCGAGATAATGAGGTAAGGATACCCCCCTACTTCTAACTTCGTACCTCGTACTTATTGAATAGATCTTTCAGATTATGAATCAACTTCTCGACATACTAATTATAGGTGGCGGTCCCATTGGCCTGGCATGCGGTATTGAAGCTAAAAAGGCGGGTCTTTCCTACCTGATTGTGGAAAAAGGCTGCCTGGTGAATTCATTATACAATTACCCGCTCAATATGACCTTCTTTTCCACATCAGAGCGCCTGGAAATCGGAGGGCTGCCCTTTGTTTCCCTGAATGCCAAACCCACACGCTCAGAAGCTCTTGAATATTACCGTCGCGTAGCTACCACATATTCACTCAATATTCACTTATTTGAAGAGGTATTATCAGCTAAGAAAAAGGATGATACTTTTACCGTCCATACTTCAAAGAAAGAGTACAAGGCTAAAAACATTATTATAGCAACGGGTTTCTATGATGTTCCTAACCTGATGAACATCCCGGGCGAAAAATTGCCCAAAGTAAGGCACTACTACCACGATCCCCACTTTTACGCCTTTCAGAACGTATTGGTAGTGGGCGCCAACAACTCGTCAGTTGATGCAGCCCTGGAAACCTACCGCAAAGGAGCAAATGTGACCATGGTCATTCGGGATGAATGGATTGGGAAAAGGGTAAAATACTGGGTAAAACCTGATATTGAAAACCGTATTAAAGAGGGTAGTATCAAGGCCTACTTCAAATCCAGTCTTACCGCCATAAGAGAGCACGAAGTAGATATTCAGACGCCGGAAGGGAAGATCACCATCCAAAACGATTTTGTATTGGCGATGACAGGCTACCAGCCCAACTTTTCCCTGCTGCAAAAGCTGGGAATCACCTTAACCGATGATGTAAAATGCACACCTGCCTACAACCACCAAACCATGGAAACCAACCAGGAAGGCATTTACCTGGCAGGCGTGGTTTGTGGCGGCATGGATACGCATAAATGGTTCATAGAAAACTCGAGGGTGCACGCAGGGATGATCGTCAAGGCAATTACAGATAAGGCTGTTGTGACGGGTTAAGTAGTTAATTTTGTGTGTTCAAACCGGGACCCTGCTGTTTTATTTAAATACCTCTTTATGTCTTATATTCTTCATTTTAATAAAGGCAAGGTCGTTGAAATGCCTTTCCGTGTACAATTCAATTTTAAAAAATTGATTGGCTGGTGGGAAGAACAGGCCGCAGCCACCGACTCTTTTTATTCTATTACGGCAAAAGAAGTGTTGAAGCGCATTGAACAAACACCGGAACTCCGGGCTTCTTTTGACAATCTTGAATTGATTGAGAAATATGAACAGGAAATCAGGATGCTGCTTTCGCCATTCTTTCCATCGCTGACAACAACCAACGAAATCAGGATAGCGGGCATGCCTTTCCAACCTTTTTATTTTAACCCGACCAAAAGGTTTTCCACTACCATTGAAGCTGCAGAAGGCGAAATTGGCTCGCCTACGTTAACCGACAGCAACTTTGCTTACGTGTATGGTTGCGTAGCCATTCTGAACCTTTTCTATGGCGCCAATATCAATCACAATCCGCTCCTGTACTTCAATATACCTAATAAGAAAACGGGTATCTTAAGGCGTTACAAAGCTTTATTTAATGCTGACTTTGCAGAAATTGTTCCCATCAAGGAAATAAAACCGCTGACACAGGATGATATAAAAGAACTGACGGACAATTTTGGCAATATAGAATTATGGAAGCAAAAGATACCGCCAGGAAGCTACAGCTTTGAAGGTTTCAACATTATTACGCTTTTTGAGGTAACAAGAGAAGAATCCATTTCGGCCCTGAAGTTTGACTTGTTGAAAAAAGATGCGCTGCTCATGCCCGACATTGTGGACCGTATTCGCATTAATCTTTCAGCCTTATTGAATATTCCAAACGTAAAAACAGGCTTTATTTTTTATGAGCAGGAAGGCCAGACTTTAGAATGCACCGGTTATGGTTTTTGCAATAGTATTCTTCTTGAGGATAACCAGGAGGTCATTGAATCTGCTTTTTGCAAGGAATGGCGGCAAGATGTTTATAAACAGAGAGAACCATTGATTCTATCGGAGATCAATGAGAGTAAAGCAAAGCAAAATATAATAGCAAAGCAATTGTTGAAACTGGGCGTCAAAAGTTACATAGCTGTTCCTTTATTATACAACACCGAATTGACCGGCTTTCTCGAACTGGCTTCAGAGGAACCTAATATGCTTAATTCTGTCATCATTCATAAACTGCAAGATGTAATTCCGCTCTTTACAACAGCATTACAACGGTCGCTGGAAGAAAGGGAAAACCGCAGGGAAGCTATTATCCGCCAGAAATTCACAGCAATTCATCCTACTGTTGCCTGGAGGTTTACAGAGGCTGCAGAAAATCTGTTGGAAAAACAGCGTTTTGCTAATGATGATACACTGGAAGATATTGTCTTTGAAAACGTATACCCCTTGTATGGACAGGCTGATATTCAGGGTTCTTCAGACGAAAGGAATCATGCTATACAGGCTGATATGATAGAACAATTACTGTTGGCCAGCCAGGTATTAGAAGTAGCAGTGAATAGATTTGGCTTACCCATTTACAAGGAACTCCAGTTTCGCATAGAAAGCTTTATCAGCCAACTGCAAGACGGTTTAGCAGCAGGCGATGAAAATTTGGTATTTGAATTTCTGAAAGATGAGATATATCCAGTATTTAATTACCTGGAAACGGCTGATTCCGGTGTGGAAAGCGCACTGAAAACTTACAAGAAACAACTGGATCCGCAATTGGAAATGGTGTATAAAGAAAGGAAGGCTTACGATCAAAGTGTGAAACTTATCAATGAGACGATCTCTACTTATTTGGATGAAGCGCAGCAGGTAGCACAAAACATGTTTCCGCACTATTTCGAAAAATACAAGACTGATGGCGTGGAGCATAATTTATACATTGGCCAATCTTTGGTTAAAGGCCAAGCCTTTCATCCGCTGCATTTGAAAAATCTGCGTTTGTGGCAATTGCTGATTACCTGTGAAATAGAAAACGTGGTACAAAGAACGAAACCTTACCTGCAAAAGGACCTTAATATTTGCTCGCTTGTTTTGGTGCACAGCAATCCATTGAACATTCGTTTTGGCATGGAGGAAAAGAAGTTCGACGTGGATGGAACCTACAATATCCGTTATGAGATCATCAAAAAGCGAATAGATAAAGCCACCATCAAGGATACAGATGAACGGCTCACACAAAAAGGTAAGCTTGTCATTATTTATTCAAATGACAAGGAAGCTTTGGAATACGTGCATTACCTGCATTATCTGCAATCTATTAACTATATCGATTCTGAAATTGAATGGTTAACACTAAATGACTTACAGGGAGTAACAGGTTTAAAAGCACTTAGAACCAATCTTATCTACCAGAAAAGTTTTGAAGGAATAAAAGACAGCAAAGCAGCAATGGTATTGGAAGAGGTTCATTAATAGAAAATTCCATAATAACAAAAGACCCGCTCTCGGAGCGGGTCTTTTGTTATTATGGAAACCTGAGTTGGAATTATTCAGGTATTTCTACTTTTTTATAAACATGCGACCATTTCAATGAATCTCCACCATTTTTAGCAAACACAATTCCGCTATACGACAAGCTTTTCCTGTCTTTGCTGAGCTCATAATTATTTATAAACTCATTACCCTTTAAATCATACTTACCATTAAACCTTTGGTGGGTTACGGTTTCTTTGAGATGCTTTCCATTAATAACTTTATATTTTCCATTATGAGTAATGATAGCTTCTCCTCTTACAAATGATATATTATAAAAGCTCCCGTCTTTTTCAAAAACTTTAATATGCGATCCATTAGAACTGGAAGGATCGCTGACAATCCAAAAACCAGCGATTTCTGAATTTTTTCTCTTTTTTGTATTGCCATCTGTAAATGAAAACAATAATAATCCTGAAAGGATTATGCAGGCTGAAGCTAGATACTTAAGCATAGTTTTTTAGTTTTAGTTTAAAAATTTATACTGAAAGGATTTAGCAATTTAGCATTTATTGCTAATAAAATATCTACCTTATAAGCTTTATCTTAAAAGTTTAACGTTTGTGTGGGACCGTTATAGACGGTAGGTAAAAATAGCCCTCAAGCTTCACACCGAGAAGTTCATTTCCTTTACCATTTCCGCAAGATTGTTTAAGGATTTTTGAAGGGTCTCTTCCATTTTCTTTTTCCTCGTCAGCCCAAACATAACTTGCTGGATTATATTTCCTTTAATGTAAAAATCAACCGTAAGCCTTGTCTTTTTATCATCTATTTTTTCAAGAGTAAAGTATGTCGAGTTTTTACTCTTTTCCTCCGTTTCACTGAATTCAATTCTTTCTGGATGAAAAGAATAGCTAGTAGCATAAATAACCACTTGCCCATCCTCTAATTCACAGCGGCACTTTGTACCAATCCGTGGAAGAAAATGACTAACTTCTTCTACCGCTTTTACTCCTTCCTTCCAGCGGTTTCGGTAATGAAAGTCACCAACTCCGTGAAATAACGTTATTATATCTGTATCATATTCCTTTGTAATAGATAGCACTTTAGCTTTTTTAGAAAGTTCTAACTTCAGTGGAGGTGATTCGGGTTCTATTGCATTTTTCAATTGGCTTAACTGTGTATAGTGAAAAGGTATTTCACCGCTTTCTGTTCGTTTCACACTACTATTCCACCTCATCCATTCTGCCAAATCAACCGGAGGATGATCCTGCACCAGGTTTTTAGTTACTAACCAGTATTCATGTTGCTCTATATCATTTTTCATCAGTTGATGCGCAACAATAACATCCTTACCGATCAGCTTGCTGAAATTCTTTACATTATAACTGGTGAATTCTCCATAATGCGTGATGACCTTCAGTGTAAGATTGACTGCAGACATACAGGCTT
The DNA here is from genome assembly GCA_966674115.1 of uncultured Chitinophagaceae bacterium. Taxonomy (GTDB): domain Bacteria; phylum Bacteroidota; class Bacteroidia; order Chitinophagales; family Chitinophagaceae; genus Flavisolibacter. Next base: position 16,359 of record CBKWHA010000013.1, on the reverse strand, counting down.
TGCATTGACAAAAACGAAACCGGTCATAAGCAATGATATTTTTGTGAAAAGCACAAAACATATCCTTTACCTGTTGATACAACTCCTTCAAATCAGGAGAGCTACCAAACTTATAAAAAAGAATGGCGTCCCCTTCAATCTCAGAAACTTCCAATTCTAATTGGTTGGCATTGATCAGGATCTCCAGCAACTCTTGTATAATCAATCTGCTATGTTCGATCTCTGCTTCATTAACAAAACGCGTAAAGCCACTTATATCGGGAATAAAAAGCAGCCCTTTGTTTTCCATTTTTTCTTTAAAGTTACTACCAATACAAGGTTTACGGTAATGTTTTATAGGCGGCGTTAAATTAAACTTTTGCTTTGCCTGAATGCTTTTACTCTCCTCAGGAATTCTTCTGTATCTTTTGCTGCTGGCGTCTCGTATTCAATCAATCCGGTAGTACTTCCGCAAAATTCCTGTAAGTCTTTAAAGTAGCGGTCTTCAATAGAAGTATCAGGGTACAGGCTCTCACTAAAAATACCAAGAATAACCTGGCCATCACTGGTAAATAAACACATGGTACCTCTTAGTATTTCTTCTTTCTTATTATACCAGTAAATGGCGTGTACTTCGTTTTTATGATGCTCCAGGTATTCGATCAGTTCATCAGCCGTCTTAAAAACAACAGTGGGCTGTTCGGAAAATTGGGGCACTTCATATATATCGGTATATTCCTGCCGGTTTGGTAAATATTTATCCAGGAAAGAAGTAATGAAATCCTTCGTTCTTTTGTTGGTCAGCACATAACAGTCTGCAAAGTTTACCTTATGATTTTCCTGATTTGCCATAGTAGCATAACTTTTCTACAAACAAGTCACAATAAAGCTAATCAATTTGTTCACCACTTCATCTTTACAACCACTTCTTACGTTTAAACCACTGGTAAATCACAGCAGCTACAATCAACATAATAATCAGTATTGAGGGATAACCCCATTTTTTGGTCAGTTCCGGCATGTACTCAAAGTTCATCCCGTAAATACCCGCAATAAAAGTCAGTGGCATAAAAAACACTGAAAACATAGTCAGTATCTTCATAACATCATTAGTACGTTGTGAAGAATAAGACATATTGAGGTTCATCAGGTTAGTAACATCTTCCAACACCTGATTATACAGTATCTGCATCTTAAGGTGTTGATCCCGCACATCTTGTAAAGCTGCCTCTTCACCTGGTTTTACATGGATGTGGTTAATTGGTTCCAACATTAACATTAATATCTTGTGTGCTATAGAGGCCTCTCGCTTGATAAGGTAAAGAGATTCCATAAGGTCGGTTTCTACTTTCTTCATCATCGTCTGGGTTTCATGAAATTCTACTTTTTCGGAAAGACGGTTGGCTGGCTCTTCAAAAGTCTCCAGTACATTCCAGGTAATGCGGGTCAGTAAATCTGTTACAGAGGTGCACTTGCCATTGATTACAAATTTCTTACTAAGCAGGTTCAAAAAAGAAACTTCCGAAAGGTGAATGCTAATTAAAAACTGATCAGTGAAAAAGATGGCAATTTTATTAGTAAAGTCCTGAATGGTAGCCAGTTGCTTGTCAATGGAATGAGCATAGAAACGAAGAATCAGAAAGTGCACATCATCTACAAATTCGTACTTTGGAAGGTGCTCCGGCTGTAAACAATCACGTACCGTGTGTGGGTTCAGGTTATATTGTTCGCTTAGTTGCTGCATCTCTTGCGCAGTAGGATTGATAACATCAATCCAGTTAACACCATCACAAATTGGTTGTATATTCGTTGCCATTGTTACTAAAAGGTTATTTACTTGGCCATCTTCATAAATACACCAAAATAGCAATTTACAAGCCTGGTAATAGAACTATATAAAACGTTGCATTAATGACGTGCAGCGTTTATATCTAAACTCCGATTAACCTTACTCCTTTATAAGTGAAGAAAGTGTGAAAACAGCAATGGCAAGGTCAGGTGTACTGCCGGCAAAGGCCATACCCGCTGACACGATTGGAAACCTTACATTGTATTCCTTGGTTAATCGGGTTGAAATAGTGGGGTGATTCATTTTCGTATGGCTTAATTTTAATTGAACTGTGGAAAAGCAAGAGGTCGCCAGCTTAATATTAATCACTTTCTGATTTCCTCTAATAAAAAAGCTCCAGGAAGCTTATACAATCTCCCTGGAGCTTTACAATTTATCAGCAATACATTTTGCCTATTGCTTATTGTCCATTGCCTGTTACTCTATTTCAACAATCCCACCTGCTTGCTGATCTCCAGCATCCTGTCCAGCGGTCTCTTGGCTGCCAAACGCAATTCCTCATCCATCAATATCTCAGGCTGCTCGTATTCCATACACAGGTATACCTTCTCCAGCGTATTACGCTTCATATGCGGGCAGTCGTTGCACGCACAGCTATTATCCGGCGGAGCAGGAATAAACGTCTTATTGGGCGACTGCTTCATCATCTGGTGGATAATACCAGCCTCGGTGGCTACAATAAACTCCTGGTGAGGTGTATTCCTGGTGTAAGCTAAAAGCTGAGTGGTAGAACCTATAAAATCAGATATACGTAAGATCGGCTCTTCACACTCAGGGTGAGAGATCAGCTTGGCATTCGGATGCCGCACCTGCAAACGGGTGATCTTTTCCAGGCTGAAAATTTCATGCACCATGCAGGCACCATTCCAAAGCAGCATTTCGCGGCCTGTTTCTTTATTGATCCAGGCACCCAGGTTCTTATCCGGCGCAAAAATGATCTTTTGGTCCTTTGGAAAGCTTTCCACAATGGCCTTGGCATTGCTGCTGGTTACGATCACATCGCTCAACGCCTTAATGCCGGCACTACAGTTAATATAAGAGATCACAATATGATCGGGATGCTGCTCCTTGAACTTCTTGAACAGCGGCGGCGGACAGCTTTCGCTCAACGAACAGCCAGCCTTCAGGTCAGGGATCACCACCTTCTTGGTAGGGTTTAGTATTTTGGCGCCCTCAGCCATAAAATGCACCCCTGCAAATACGATCATGTCGGCATTGGTTTCGGCCGCTTTTTGGGCAAGGCCTAAACTGTCGCCTATAAAATCAGCAATATCCTGAATATCGGGTTCCTGGTACAGATGCGCCAGGATAATGGCATTTTTTTCTTTTTTCAAACGCTCTATTTCAGCAAAAAGATCCAGCGTCGGATCAATATCCACATCCAGGAATCCTTTTTCTTCTACATCATTTTTTGCGGCTATCAACAATTCTTCGTTCATTTTTCAAAAGTATTTTAAAAGTCACACTAAAACTTGCGTCAGCATTTTTTGCTTATACACAACTATTAACGCACATAATATACTATAGTATTTATTATTTATTAAAAAGAAGCTACTACTATTAGGGCTGTGAATTAGTGGATAAATATTTTTTAAAAAATTGATGTTGCAAACAACGTGCAGTTATTCACAATCACAGCCTGCTTATTCACAGCAAAGGTATTGTAGAATAAAGATCAAGGGCATCTTTCCACACAAATGTGAATTACTACAATTGAACAACTGATTTTGTATCCCGGTTTTTTGATTTGTGAACAGATGTTGGATAACTGTTAAAGAATACACACAAAAAAACAGGTCGAATCATCCTGCATTTTTTATGTTCCAAACATTCACATTTCCAATCTCATCTTTTAGCAGGTTATCCACATTTAAAGCCCACAATTAACACCTTATTTTCATCAGAAACTCATTCGGCCAATCAAAAGGTGGGATAATATCTCCTCAAACACTCATCCTCATTGCTCAAGGGTACCTGGAGGGTACTTAGAGTATGAAAGCCTCCTCCCAATCCTTCCCTGATACAGCTATATTCGTGGTTCATCCCTCTTACTGCAACTTTATTAATATTATAAATCCATCAAATCCACGCCCACTGATCAAAATCATTCTTAAAACATTTTGAAACCCTTGGTTTTTGCGGCTTTCAGGGGTTTTCCACAATTTGTTCATAGTCCTATTTCCCCTATTTTTGCCAACTCTTTAAATATTAAGAAGACCACCTATGTCAGTAATTCAGAAAATCCGGGACAAATATGCCCGTTGGGCGGTAGTCGCCATCGCTCTATCATTGCTTGGCTTTATACTAATGGATGCCTTTGGCGGCCGTGGAAGCATCTTCGGTGGTAACAATACCACTGTAGGCGTAATCAACGGAGAAGAAATTGACGTTCAGGATTTTGAACGTAAAATAAAGGCCCAGGAAGAAATGGCCCAGCAACAGGGCTATAATATGGGCGACGAAGGCCGTCAGCAAATCGTTCAAAGCGTTTGGAACAGCGAAGTGGAACAAGCCTTGATGACCGATGAGTTTGAAAAGCTGGGCTTAACAGTGGGTGATAAGGAATTGAAGGATTACTTGTATGGTGCCAACCCTCCGGCCGACCTGAAGCAAGGTTTTACAGATCCTAACACAGGCGTATACAATGCCCAGGCTGCACAGAATTATTTTAAAAATTTAGCACAAAGAGGTAGTAAAGAAGATCAAGATCAGATGAAGCAATACCTGGCCAGCCTGGAAAAACAACGCATGGCTGAGAAGTATACATCTTTGATCACCAACAGCACCTATTATGCAAAATGGTTTGTTGAAAAGCAGAATACTGACAATAGCTTGATTGCTAACATCTCTTACGTTGGCGTTCCCTATGCTACCATTTCAGACAGCGCTGTGAAGGTTTCTGACGATGAGATCAAAAATTATATCAGCGAGCATAAAGATGAGTTCAAGCAGGAGGAAGAAACCCGTTCTATCAGTTATGTACTGTTCAATGCCGCTCCTACAAAGACTGACAGCGTAGCTGTTTTCGACCAGTTGCAAAACCTGAAAGCTGAGTTCCAGGCTACCAACGATCCGGGTGCTTTTCTTACCCGCAACGGAAGCAGCCTTCCTTATTTTGAAGGATATATCTCTAAATCCCAGATCCAGGTAGTTGCCAAAGATTCCATTTTTGCTTTGTCGCCCGGACAGGTGTATGGTCCTTATCAGGATGCCGGCAATTATGTGCTGGCCAAATTGGTTGATGTTAAAAATCTGCCTGATTCTGTAAAAGCACGCCATATACTATTAGGTACAGTAAACCCGCAAACCAGGCAGCCTATTATGCCGGACAGTGTGGCTCAAAAGAAAGCTGACAGCATCGCTGCAGCAATCCGCAGTGGCGCCAACTTTGATTCTTTGGAAGCCCGCTACAGCACCGACCAGGCAGCTCATAAGGATAAAGGCGTAATGACCTTCTCCTCTACCGATATTCAGGGTGAAAACTTTGCTAAAGAGTTTGGGCAGTTTATCCTGTTTGACGGCAAGCCTGGCGATAAAAAAGTGGTGAAGACCAACTTTGGTTATCACTATATCGAGATCATGGAACACAAAAATGTAGCGCCTCACTATAAAGTTGCTTACCTGGCCAAACCAATTGTTGCTTCCAACGAAACTGATAATACGGCTTCTAATGCTGCCAGCATGTTCTCCGGCGATAGCCGCAGCCTGAAAGCTTTCAATGAAAACTACGATAAGAACCTGAGAGCTAAAGGCCTGAACAAACTGGTGGCCACAGATATCCGCCCCAATGATTATGCTATTCCCGGTGTTGGCAGCTCCCGCTCACTGGTAAAAGCAATTTTTAATGCAGACCAAGGCGATGTGTTGGAGCCTATCCGTGTAGGCGATAATTATATAGTTGCTGCCGTTACCAATGTTGATGAAGCAGGTTTGATGAGTGTTAACAAGGTACGCAGTGTGGTTGAGCCCATTTTGCGCAACAAGAAAAAGGCTGAGCAGATCAAGAAAAAGCTGGGCACTATTTCTACCTTAGAAGCAGCTTCAACAGCAACCAGCCAGCCTGTGCAGACAGTAGATAGCCTTTACTTCAGTGGCAGAAACCAAAACCTGGGCTATGAACTGAAAGTAGTAGGTGCCGCCTTCAACCCTGCCGTTAAAGGCAAAGTGGTTCCGGAAGCATTGGAAGGGCAAGCAGGTGTTTATATATTGAAAGTAAATAATACGGCTGCAGTTCCCGTTCCCGCTGCCAGCATCGAAGAGCAACGCCGTATGCTGGAAATGCAAGCCCGCCAAGGAATGATGTACCGTTCTCCTATGCAGGCTTTGCGCAAATCTGCAGAAATTAAAGACTACAGATCGAAGTTCTATTAAGCTTAAAAAGCTATAGACTTTATAAAATAGAAAAATAATGAAGGCACTCAAGTAAATTTGGGTGCCTTTTTGTTTGAATAATATTAAATCGCCTTAAAAAGGGTTTTGCAGCGCTGACGCTCCCCTTTAGGGGCTGGGGGTGTTTTATGATAGAAAATAAAGTAGCCAGCAGCGGATTGATAACGCTAAATCTGGAAGACTATCTTCCCGATAGGGATTTTGTCACTTTCGACCTGAAAGACTATTTATTTATGGGGTTGATCCTGAAGGAAAAGGATTATCGCGAAACATTAAAAAATAAAGACTGGGAAGAATACCGTGATCAATATGTTGCCATAACCTGCAGTGCTGATGCCATTGTACCGGTTTGGGCCTATATGCTGGCAGTTTCCTACCTGCAACCTGTTGCTAAAGACGTGTATATGGGAACAGCAAAAGAAATGTACAAGCATATTCTTTTAAAGAACATTGCCGCAATCAATGCAGAAGATTTCAGAGACCAGCGTATTGTAGTAAAAGGCTGTGGAGATAAGCCAATAGATGATGCTGCTTATGCTGAAATTACAAAGTTCTTAATGCCACTGGCAAAAAGCATCATGTATGGCGAGCCTTGTAGTACGGTACCAATCTATAAAAGGAAATAAATGATAAACAAGATCGGAGGGTTTGCTGTGTTCGTTTTGATGCTCCTTGGTTCGTGCAGTAATGAAGCGAACAAACCCGATAACGAAACAAAAGAACCTGCGGAGCAGGCAACGGAAATAAGAAAGGAAGCGAGCGAACTGCAACATGCATTTCCGCAGTTTTTTTCCTTTTTGGCCCAGCAAGATCCTTCCTTCTCTACATCCAGGTTTCAGCAAAGCGTAAGCACACCCATAGATTCCGTGCAGGCTTTTCCCCTGGATAAGAAGCAGCTTCAACCCTTTTCTGGTTATCTGATTTATAATAGCGACAGCACTTTAGCTATTGACCTTTATTCTTACAACTATTTGCCGGTAAAACGCAAGGGCAAAACCGAATTGGAACAAGGCGGACCGGATACAGAAGTAGGTTTGATCAATGTTAAAAATAATACACGCCAGCGCATCTTTTTCAGTGGCCCGGGTACCAGTGTTCAACAAGCCAAATGGGAAAATGGAAATACAGTTTTTTTAGCCGGCGTTGAAGAAGCAGGACCAGATTCTATTAAGCCTGTTTTATGGAAGATCAACCTGGATGAAAAAACAATGGATGTATATCAATACAGTGATACCCTCCACGCCAATGTAAGTAATTATGCTCCGGTTAAAACCAACCCCTCCTTTTAAACATATACAACATCCAAACTGGTATCAGTAGCATCAGCCCAACGGCAATGAAAAAGCCCCACTCGTTATGGGCCGTCGGTATCACATCGAAGTTCATCCCAAAGATGCCGCCAATCACTGTAGCAGGCGCCAGCAGGCAGGTTACGATGGCCATTACTTTCATTACCTCGTTCATCCTTAGGTTCACATTGTTGATATACAGATCCTGCATGCTGATCATTACATCGCGGTAGTTCTCGCTAAGATCATGAGCCTGTGTAATATGGTCGTGTACATCTTTAAAATATTTCAACGTGCGTTCCTCCAGCAGATCACTTTCTGTGCGGATAATACCACCAACCAGATCACGTACCGGTGCTATGTTTCGCTTTAAAACGATCAGTTCCTTCCTGAATTGGTTGATCCGGGCAAGAGAGCGGGTGTTGCTGTTTCTGATTACTTCTTCTTCTACCTGTTCGATGCGTTCCCCCAACTTTTCCATTATATAGAAGTAATTATCCACAATCAGATCAAGCATCGTATAACATAAATAATCAGGGCCGCGTTGGCGCAACTTGCTGTTGTTGATCCGAAGCTTTTCCCGAATAGGGTTGAATACATCTTTCTTTGGATCTTCCTGGAAGGTGATTACAAAATCTTTCCCCAGTACTAAGCTTATTTGCTCCTGTTCTACACTGTTGTTTTTTTCATTGAAATAAAGCATGTTCAACAAGCAATACAATATACCTTCCACCTCATCCATCTTCGGACGCTGGTTCATACTTATGATATCTTCAGCTATCAAGGTATGAATCCCGAAATATGCCGCAATCTTATCTACATCTGCAGTGCGGATGCCATCAACATTTATCCAGGTAACACGGTTGTTTTCCTTAAATGGAAAACACTCTTCTACATTTTGTAGCAATGCTTCGTGCAGGTTAGTAGCGTCGTAGTCGTAAGCAGTAATAACGACATTGTCCGCATCCTTTCTTTTTAATTCGGCTACAGGAGTGGCAGTAAGGATCTGTCTGGTACGTTGTGTTCCAAATAAAGAGAAAGGCACCAAATAACGGATATATCTTTCTGCCTTAGTCACAATAGGTGTTTATGGTTTGTATCATTCCTGAAGTTGAAGGTACTTATTTAATAAGTTTCGTTGCTCTTTCCAGGTCTTCAGGCGTATCTATTTCAACACCCTTATGATCCGTTACCACCATACGCAGGGGAATACCGTTCTCCAAATAACGCAAACACTCGATCTTTTCCGCATTTTCCAGAGGAGTAACCGGCCATGAGGTAAAATTCATCAAAGCCTGTTTGCGAAAGGCGTATACGCCAATATGTTCATAATAATTAAAGTCAGCGGCTTTGTTGCGGCGGAAAGGAATGGGACTGCGGCTAAAAAGAAGAGAGTTCATGCTTTTATCAACGACTACTTTCACACAATTTTCATTAGCAATTTGTGCTTCTTCTTTCAGTACCCGCATAAGTGAGGCTACCTGCACGGTTTTATCGTCAAACTGTTGCAGCAATTTTTCCAGGGGTTCTTTTCTTATAAAAGGTGAATCACCCTGTACGTTTAGTATAACATCAAATTCAAGGGCGGCGGCTGCTTCCGCAATGCGGTCAGAACCACTTTCATGTTCTTTCCTACTTCTGATCACCTTACCACCATAAGTCTTGATCTCTTCGGCTATGATATCGCTATCCGTAACAACAAAAACTTCATCAAACAAACCAGTGTTTTGTGTTGCCAGAAAGGTAGTAGCAATAACAGTTTTATCGCCCAACTTTTGCATTAGCTTTGCTGGAAAGCGGGTAGCTGCGTACCGGGCCGGGATCATAGCTATATATTTCATGAGTGCGAAGATAGGCCTCATACTTACTTCCTCTGGAATTAGCACATTACTTCGGCAATTCTTTAAAATCATATCCGCAGGCACTGCACTTGTATATTTTTTTAACCTCAACAGATTGTCCATTCAACAGCATACTCACCAGTGCTCCAAGTTTACATTTGTGTTCTCTGGCTATGGAAACTGCCTTTAGGGCGTGGGCGCGGCAAACAGGGCAGGGAATGCTTTTCAGGTATTGTTCTTCGGCTTCATCCAGTAGTTCCCAGGCCCTTTCGGCATGAGAATGGTGCACCATTAACTTCATACCTCCAATAGCCGGGCTTAAAAAAGGATCAATTGTAACAAGGTTCTCATCTTTTAAATGACAGTTGATATTTGCAGCCATTAGCATGCTCAAGACTATGTTAGCTTCGATATAGTTATCAAATGAACGCAATTGCACAAACTCCATGATTGCTCATTTACAGGTCCGTTGCCATATGGCAAAAAAATTGCCGAACTATATAAAGTTCGGCAAATCTATTTTCACAATGCTTATTTTTGGTATTAAAAATATTTTTAAATAAAGCATATCCGAGATTTATTGGTTCAACATCAACGGCATAACAAGCATCAGCAGATCTTCGGCCTCGTCCTGTTCTGTTGGTCTTAAAATACCGGCCTTGTTGGGTGTGGATAACTCGATACTTACTTCATTGTTATCGGCAGCATTTAACATTTCTATTAAAAACCGTGCATTAAAAGCAATGCTCAGGTCTTCACCATCATACTGACATTTCATGCGTTCATTACCCTCAAAGCTGAAATCCACATCCTGTGCCGCCAGTTGCAGCTCGCTGCCTGTAATGTTCAATGCTACCTGGTTAGTGCTCTTATTACTAAATACACTCACGCGGCGCAAAGCACTTTGAAAAGCATTTTTCTCCAGAACCAGCTTATAGGGATTATTGGTTGGGATCACCACTTTGTAATCAGGGAAGCGGGCATCTATCAACCGGCAACTCATTTGTGTGGTTCCGTGCTTCACGAAAAGATGGTTAGAGCTGTAGCTTACCACGATTTCATCTTCATTATCTGGTAAGGCAGATTTTAAAATGTTCAATGGCTTTTTAGGCACAATAAAACTGTCAGCCTGCGGACAACTTACATCAGTTCTTTTATAGCGTACCAGGCGGTGAGCGTCAGTAGCAACAAACTGAATATAATTATTACTCAGTTCAAAGAAAACACCGGTCATGGCCGGACGCAGATCGTCATTACTAACAGCAAAGAGCGTTTTGTTGATAGCCGTTATCAGGGCTGTAGAAGTCATGGTAAACGAAGTGGTATCATCAGCAGAAGGCTCCTTGGGAAAATTATCAGGGTTCTCTCCCATTACTTTATACTTTCCATTGTCACTGGTCATTTCAATGGCAAAGTTTTTATCAATGTTAAATGTGAGTGGCTGATCGGGAATATTCTTCAACGAGTCCATCAGGATCTTGGCCGGAATACACACCTTGCCAGCTTCTTTGGCCTCAACATCCATTTGAATACGCATTACTGTTTCCAAGTCAGTGGCAACTACCGTAAGCTTACTGTTTGCTACCTCAAACAAGAAATCTTCAAGAATAGGTAAAACCGTATTGGCATTGATCACCCCGGCTATATGTTGCAGTTGTTTCAGCAATTGAGACGAAGAAACGATAAATTTCATATTAGTATTGACTTTTATTTCTTTTGAGTTCTTTGTTCTTTATCCAAAAAAATCACAAAATCTCCTCATCCATAAAGTTCATACTTAAAAAAAGCGATAACATAATCAAAAAAATGAACTTTGTGGCACGGGGGGCGAAACTAAGCAATTTTAAAACATACTCCCGGCCCATATTTTGAAGCATAAAGCCTTGCAGGGCATTAAATGTGGATTTATTATGTTAGATAAGATTTTTAAAAAACAATCTAAAAAGCAGGAAAATGAAGAAGATGAGCCAACTGTGGTGTTTGGAAGATATTCCGACAATAATAAGTCTATCGAAAAAGTAGAAAAATGGAATGAATCAGATGCCCTGTTCAAAGAAAAGAAATATAGAGATAGCATCATATCTTTTTTTGATTACCTGAAAGATGATGAAGTGGAAAATGTGATCCACGAACCAAACAGTGATGGGGGTACTTTCCAGATATATCAGGGCTCTAAGATTATCCGGGGCTTTTATGATACAAAGACATTTGAAGCAGAAGTTAACCTGGCTGTTATGCCTCAGCCCAGCGTGCCGGTTATGAGGCGCTTGCTTGAAATGAACTTTAAGCTCTACTACAGCCGCTATGCACTCAACGGAGAGAAATTAAGCATGCTGTTCGATAGCAATATTGAAACCTGCAATCCTAGTAAATTATACTATGGACTGAAAGAGCTTGCTACAAAAGCAGACAAACATGACGACCTGCTGGTACAGGATTTTACCTCTTTATTACCCATAGATACAGACCATATAAATGAGATACCGGAAGAGGAAAAGGCTATTAAGTTCAAGTATTTTAAAAAGTGGATAAAAGAAACGCTGGAGTTAATAGAAAAGGTGGATGCTGATAAATATTCAGGCGGCATCGCTTACATGTTATTGGCGCTCGCTTATCGCATAGACTATCTGATTGTACCGGAAGGAAGGCTCCTGAGTGAGATAGAAAAAATAGTGGAAATATATTTCAAAAAAGATGAACGGCTGGTAACAGAAAAAAACCAGGAAATGATCCATGGCTTTCAAGCCCTGCTGGATAAAAGTAAAGAAGAGTTTTATCCCTACCTTTTCCGTTCTAAATTTACTTTCTCTATAGTTTCACCACAGAGTTTCAAAACGATTTCTGATGCTATTTACAACGCCAATCAAAACATCAATTGGTATAAAGAAAACAAGCAGCCTGATATTGCAGCCCAGATAAGCGAATATGGTATTGCATATTGCCAGTTTTCTTACAGCCTGCCACGCCCTGTTACCGATCTGTTTCATCTGTTCATGATGATCAATTATCCCGATTTTTTTACTGAGCTTGGTTTCAAAAAACAATATTATAATAAAGAAGCCAACCAATTTGATCAGGAAGCCATCATTGCAACCATCAACGAAATACAGAAAGCCTGGAAGGAGAAATACCCGGAAATGAAATTTAATACAGATAGGCTTAAATTTGAAAACCTCGTCTCATTCAATCAATCTTTCACCAATGAAATTGAAGCATTAAATATGGAGACAAAGTAAGTCCAAATCCGCCATTATGACCACACAGCAAATCATTGAACTATATCGTCCCTCAATCATCCAAATGGCTACCCAAACAAGTACGGGTACCGGCTTTTACGTAAAAGAATTTAATCTGATTGTAACCAACGAACACGTTGTGGGTAAAAATGCGGAAGTCACCATAGCCGGCCGTCTATTCGAAAAACGCCTGGCCAGGGTGTGGTATACTGATAAAAAGCATGACCTTGCCTTTTTAATGCCGCCGGAAGATGTGCAAATACCCGAAGTGAAACTGGGAGATTACAACAACCTGCATGATGGTGAAGTAGTAGTGGCCATTGGTCACCCGTTTGGGTTGAATTATACAGCTACACAAGGTGTGATCTCTAAAGTTGACCGCGTTCGCGATGGTGTAAAATACATACAGATCGACGCTGCCATCAACCCGGGAAATAGTGGGGGGCCTTTGGTAAACAAACAGGGAGAAATCATAGGCATCAACTCCTTCATTATCCGTGGTGGCGACAATCTGGGTTTTGCCCTGCCGGTAAGCTATTTGCGCGAAGCACTGGAAATGTACCAGCCGCACAGGGGTGAGCCTTCCACCCGCTGCCATAGTTGCAATTACCTGGTACTTCCGGAAAATATAGATTCTACCAAATACTGTCCTTTCTGCGGAACAGAAGTAAAACTGCCCATGCCGCCGGAGCGGGAAACCAAACCAGTAGGTATTGCCAAAGCGGTAGAAGAAATTCTTGGAGAATTAGGAAAGGATGTGAAGCTGGCCCGCGATGGCAATAACAACTGGAGTGTAAAAGAAGGCGCAGCCAAAATAAAGATCAATTACAATCCCGACAACTACTTTGTGGCTGGTGATGCCTACCTCTGCCAGTTGCCAACAGATACTACCAAAATAAAGCCGCTTTACCAGTATTTAATGAAAGAGAATTATGAACTGGATGGTCTTGTATTGAGTTGTGTGAAACAAAATATCGTGCTGTCCTGTATCATGTACGACCTGGATATGACCAAGGAAAACGGCATTGAAATGTTTCGCGATCTCTTCCAAAAAGCTGACTATTACGACCAGATCCTGGAAGAAGAATACGGCTGTCAGGAGTTATTAGAAGAATAAAAAACCGTCAATGGTGAATGGTCAATGGTGAAAAGTATTTATTGACCATTCACCATTGACCATTGACGACCATGCAAAGAAAGATATTAACTAAAGAACAGGCCCTCCAAAAGTTACGACAATATTGCGCTTACCAGGAACGCAGCCATTATGAGGTGCAACAGAAACTCTGGGAAATGGGCGTGAGAAGAGCTGAGCACGATGAGATCATTTCTTCCCTGATAGTAGACAATTACCTGAACGAAGAACGCTTTGCTATTCAGTTTGCCGGTGGAAAGTTCAGAATGAAAGACTGGGGACGTAAAAAGATATGGTATGCGCTGAAAGAAAAAAAGGTAAGCGACTACTGTATCAAAAAAGCATTGAATGCAATTGACGAAGAAGCTTACGAAAAAACGCTGAAATACCTGGCTGAAAAAAAATACGAAACTCTTAAAGGCGAGCAATACCTTATCCGCCGGAAAAAAACTACCGATTTCCTGCTGCAAAAAGGTTACGAGCCCGAGCTCATCAATAAAGCCCTATCTTCGCTTGGCGAATAACTGAACTTTTTCATGGTCCGTTTTCCAAAAAAGAAGGTACTCCTCCTTTGCTTTCCGGTATTAAGTTTTGCTATTAATTCCTTGGCTCAAAAAAGCCGGAAACACTACCAAAACCAGCTTACCATCATCAGCGAAAACGACAATTATACTTTTAAATACAAAGACCGCTACTATACAAATGGCCTGATCATACGGTTTGCAAAAACCCTGGGCAAAAGGCCGTCAACCGGTATGCAAAAAGTACTGGCAACAGAAGTAGGCCAGATGATACTTATTCCATTCATGCAGAACCGCTCTTTCCAGAGCTCGATGGACAGGCCATTTACTGGTTTGTTATATGCAAAAGGCGGACTTTCCTATTTCACTTCCAAAAACAACCTGCTGCGCTGGAATGTGCTGGCGGGTTTTATCGGAGAGGCTGCATTCGGCAAGGAGGTGCAACGCTGGCATCACAGGAATTTCAACCTTCCTTATCCTTATGGCTGGGAAACCCAATTAAAATCAGAATTTGGTATCAACTTGCAGGCCGCCTATTACAAACAGCTTGTAAAACCTTTAGGGAACAATGTTTTTGACCTCCACACAAAAACAGAGGTTCAGGCAGGATCCTTCTTTACACAGTTGAGTAGTGGATTGGTTATGAAACTGGGAGCTTTTGAAAATGCTGGCCAAACCTCTTTTTGGGAAGCCGGCTTTGCAGGCAAGTCTGGTACTACAAAGCGCAACTACGAATTGTTCCTATATTTCGAACCCATACTAACCTACCAGCTCTATAACGCCACTGTACAGGGCGGGGTATTTACACGTGATAAGGATGTATACACAACAAGCATCCAGCCTTATTTTTATAGTCACAGGTTTGGAGCCATGTATGCACAAGGCGCATGCACATTCCAGTTAGGTTTTACTTATAAAACCAAAGAGGCGCGAACCATGAAGGCAGATGAGAATTATGGCACCATCGGGTTCGGATTCAGGTTTTAGTCCGGCTGCCTACGGTGTAATCACCAGTGCCGTAACAAACACACGCCGGTTTTCTTTCAGCACGGCCGAAGATGTAATGATGCCTGAATCGGAATAGTATTGATCTTCATTACAATCAAGACAGGTAAGTTTTATGCCGGTTTTTTTGAAGTCAATCTGACCTTGCTTTTCTGGTACTACGAAGCCACCTTCTTCACTTTCCCATCCGTAAAAGCTGATGTCATTTTTATTAAGTTGATACAACTCTTTAAGACTCATGCCTTGATAAATGCCACTCAGTGTTCGCCATTTACTTTGTTCCACTGTTCTGTAATTCATGGAATTGCCTGAGGAGAACTGTCCTCCAATGATCAGAAGTGAAATATCCCGGTTGTTGATCTCATCCTTCCATATAAAAATAGCCTGCATGCTGGTGTAAGGAAAAAGAATAGAACATTTATTCACTTCCTTTTCCGAAAAATAGAAGATGTCTTTTTTCACATTATTCGCGCCAAATACTGCGGCTAGGTATTCATGTGAGGTAAGCTTTAACAGATCATC
This sequence comes from uncultured Chitinophagaceae bacterium, assembly GCA_966674115.1. Classification (GTDB taxonomy): domain Bacteria; phylum Bacteroidota; class Bacteroidia; order Chitinophagales; family Chitinophagaceae; genus Flavisolibacter. Next base: position 593 of record CBKWHA010000013.1, on the reverse strand, counting down.
CGCATGAACGATCTCTCTTGCCTGGGGCAGGTCTTTCTTTTCAATGATAAAACTATAAAGCGTCTTGTTTTCTTCCTTTTTGATCCTTGGCCTTATGGTAATATTCTTTTTCTGGTACACAGAAAAAACATCATTCATTACCATATCCCCCTTGGAAGTTGCATAACCTGCATTTTGGAGTTCACGGTTCAACTCAAGAAATTCTTGAATCCATGTGGTTTGGTAAACTATAGAATCCCCATGGTCCTTGTCATATTTCTTTATGAGCTTCTCAATTGATTTTTTCTTATATTTTTTGTAGAAAACGTTAGAATCGTTTGTTGCCGGAATTTGTTTAAACCCTTTGCGTGCAATATAGGTTTCAAATTGATCATTAGAAGCATTAGTGAAACCAACGAGGGATTGAAAGGAAAAATCCGTTTTTTGAGTTTCACCTTGCAATTGTACCAGTAAGAAGACATAGAGTAGAGTTTTTTTCATTTGTTAGGTTTTTTGGTGATACAATACCCATAAGTGTTAGAGTACGTGGACAAAAAACTTTCACAAGAAACTGGCCAATCTATTCTTCTTAGGAAAAAGGATATTCAAATACT
>CBKWHA010000012.1:0-44018 GCA_966674115.1 uncultured Chitinophagaceae bacterium | reverse complement strand
AAAGAGCAAGACAGCTGGCAACGAATAATTGATTGCGGTTGATAGACTTCATAAAGCAATGGTTAGTTAATAGAAAAAGAAATTAAAGGTTTAAAATGGTGAATAGCACGGTAATATAGCAATGATTGTTGATTTACCTGGAGTTTATTAACAGCCTTTTTACAGATTTCTACAGAATTTCTTCAGAAGTGGATGGTAAGATTGCCTTATCAAATTGATTTATAGAAAAATAAAAAGTAAATATAGCCATGACATTGAAACAAACACTAGCAGCAACATTGGTTATTGCAGCCACTTCGGTAGGAAGTATCTGGGGTTATGGGCAGTTGCACAAGAATGATGAACAGACCACCAAAAGCACTAATGACTCTTCTATCTTTAAGCAATCTAGTTACACAGAACCTGTAGTAGGCGGACCTATAGTAGATTTTGAAAAAGCAGCTACCAAAGCTGTTCCATCTGTAGTACATATTAAAACCCTAACGAAAGCCAAACAAGTGGCTGGCGGCCTCAATGATCCAATGGACCTATTTGAAGAATTTTTTGGAGATGGGTTTCGTGGCAGAAGCCGCTCATTTCAGGCTCCTGAAACCAGAGGATCAGGTTCGGGTGTGATCGTTAGTTCGGACGGATATATTGTTACCAATAACCACGTGATTGACGGGGCCGATGAAGTAACCGTGACACTCAATAACAGGAAAGATTACAAAGGAAAAGTGATTGGAAAAGATCCCAGCACCGATCTGGCTGTGATCAAGATCGACGCTAAAGACCTTCCCACCATGGCATTTGCCAATTCGGACAATGTACGTCTGGGACAATGGGTATTGGCCATCGGCTATCCGTTGAACCTGGAAACAACCGTAACATCAGGTATAGTGAGCGCGAAGTCAAGGAGCATCGGTATCAACAGCCGCCAAAGCAGAACTCCTGTTGAGGCGTTTATTCAAACGGATGCAGCCATTAACCCCGGTAATAGTGGTGGCGCCCTTGTGAATACAGAAGGCGACCTTATTGGCATCAATAGCGCCATTGCTTCACCAACTGGTACCTATGCAGGCTATGGTTATGCGATCCCTTCTAACCTGGTGAAAAAAGTGGCAGGCGATATTATAAAGTATGGCAGTTCAAAAAGGGCTTATCTGGGCGTAATGTTTGGCAGTGATCAAATGAGTGAGGAAGATCGTAAAAAGAATAATGTAAAAGATGGAGATGGTGTATTTGTAATGGAAGTGGCCAAGGGAAGTGCAGCCGAGCAAGCGGGTATACAAAAAGGTGATTTTATCACCAGCATAAATGGTGCAGCAGTGAATACCGGCACAGAGCTGATGGAAAAGATCGCAGTGCTTCGTCCTGGTGACAAGGTTTCACTAACCTATCAACGCAATGGATCGGAAAAAACAGCTACAGCTACATTGAAGGGTGAATCGGGCACTTATGCCAGTCTGAAGGAACAAGCCATTGAGCAACTAGGTGCTACATTTGAAAGCCTGGATAAGAACAAAGCTGCCCGTCTGGGCCTGACTGCCGGCGTTGAAGTAAAAGACTTGGGACAAGGTTTACTTTCTGAGCAGACAAGGATCAAGGAAGGATTTATTATTACGAAAGTGAATAACAGGAAGGTTGGCAGTGTGGAAGAGCTGAAACAGGCATTGAGCGATGCAGGAAGCAGTGCCATCATTAGCGGCATCTATCCCAGCCAGCCAAACAGAGAATACCAGTATGCTTTGAATGACCTGCAATAAAACCTGAAGCTGGTTTGTCGGTTTTGGTTATAGGCTATTCCCCGTCTTTTGAGGCGGGGATTTTTTGAATAGACAATGGGCAATGGGCAAGAGTGAATGAGTGATCAGTGATGAGTGATGAGTGTTGGGGTATGAGGATTTTAGGTGATGGGGCCAAGGTAAAGAATGCTGTACTTTTATGAATATGAAAGTTTTAATCATAGAGGATGAAGCGGCACTGCGGCAATCTATCCAGACTTACCTGGAACAGCAGGGATTCGTTTGTGAGGCTGTGGGCGACTTTTTAACCGGAAGAGATAAAATACATCAATACCAGTATGATTGTGTGATAGTGGATATTGGATTACCTTATGGCAGCGGATTGGATATTGTAAAAGAATTGAAGGACATAGAATCCAGGTCGGGTATCATCATTATCTCTGCCAAGAACGCGCTGGAAGATAAACTGAGAGGGCTGGAACTGGGTTCTGATGATTACCTCACCAAACCTTTTCATTTATCAGAACTTAACGCCCGTATACATGCCATCATCCGCAGGCGCAATTTTGGTGGCAATAAGAGCATCTCTTTTAACGAAATCAACCTGGAACCGGAAGCACAGCGTGTAACAGTGAGTGGTAAAACAGTTGAACTTACTGATACAGAGTACCAATTGCTTGAATACTTTATAGCCAACCAAAGGCGCGTGCTTACCAAGGCGGCTATAGCTGCACATATATGGGGCGATGAATATGAACAAGTGAGCAGCTATGATTTTATTTACACACACATTAAGAACCTTCGTAAAAAACTGATCGAAACAGGAAGCGGAGATTATATAAAGACGGTTTATGGGACTGGGTATAGGTTTACGGATAGTTGAGAGGGAGAATAGGCAATTGGCAATAGACAATAGGCAATGGTGAATAAGTGATGAGTGATGAGGGGAAATAGAAATAACTTTTATGAAGTTACTGACAAAGACGACGCTTTATTTTTTGGCTGCTATGATTCCGCTGTTGATGGCGGGAGGGTTCTTTTTGTTTCATCAATTCAGTAAAGAGATCAATGAAAGGGTGGACAGGGAACTGATCAATGAAGAAGTACAATGGATACAGTACCTTGAATCTGTAACCTGGACAGGCAGCAGTTTTGTATTGCGATCGCCGGATATTCTTATCTATCCTGTCGACGAAACGGCAACCCGGTATCCTTCCATATCTGATACATATGGCTATAAACCAAAAGAGAATATACGCATACCATTCAGGCAATTAAGTCATGTGGTAAGCATCAATAGCGTTCCATACCAGATCACCATCCGGAAGTCGCAGGAACATAAAACCGCTTTAGTGGCCAATGTTACATGGATCATGCTGCTTGTATTTTTAGGATTGTTTGTAGCCACGCTGATCTTTAACTGGATCATCAGCAAAAGCTTATGGAAACCGTTCAAATCTTCCCTGGACAAGGTGAGAAATATAGAATTGCAGAAGCTTGAGCACATCCATTTTGAACAAACCAATATCGAAGAGTTCAATGAACTGAATGCCTCGCTCAATACCATGACCAGTAAGATCTACAGTGATTATGTAAATATGAAGGAATTCACAGAAAATGCGGCTCATGAAATGCAAACACCTCTGGCGGTTGTGCAATCAAAAATGGAGTTGCTGCTGCAAGACAGCAACCTGAGTGAACAACAGATGGAAGCCATTTTGCAGAGCAGCACTGCATTGAGCCGCTTGAGCAAATTGATCCAATCCTTGTTATTGCTGGCAAAAATTGAGAACAACCAATATGAAACAACACAGGTACTTAGTTTAACAGATACGACCAAAAAATACCTGCAGCTTTTTGATGAATTGATAAAGGACAAGCAATTAACAGTAGAAACGTTCTTTAATAAAGATTTTATGATCAACCTCCAGCCTTTACTGGCAGATTCCCTGGTAAGCAATTTGATGGGCAATGCTATTAAGTATAACCAGATTGGCGGGAGCATATCAATAACCATTAATGAAAACGAATACTGCATCAGTAATACCAGCCAACTGCCGGCTATAGACCCACAGAATTTGTTCAAACGGTTTAAAAAGCCGGCCAATAGCCCGGATTCATCTACAGGACTTGGGCTTTCTATTGTCAAAAAAATAGTGGATACACATCATTTGGATATTTCATACAGGGAGGAGAATGGGGTGCATCGATTTTGTGTGAGGAGGGGGTGAGGAATGAGTGATGAATAATGAGTTGTGGGCAATGGGTTATGGGTTGAATGGTTAGTAGATTACGTTTTTGTTTCTGCTGTCGTTTAACTGATTGTCGAGATCGTAGGCCGCACTAATAAGGCCTAAATGAGTGAAGGCCTGGGGGAAGTTGCCTAAGTGCTCTCCCTGGTAACCCAGTTGTTCTGAGTAGAGTCCCAGATGATTGGCATAACCCAACATCTTTTCAAAGTAAAAGCGCGCTTTTTCCAACTGCCCGGAACGGGATAAACATTCCACATACCAGAAAGTACACATAGAGAAAGTGCCCTCATGGCTTAAAAAACCATCCGGTGCTGCAACTTCCGGTCTATAACGATACACCAGTGAATCAGAAACCAATTCGTCTTCAATCCTTTTTAGAGTGGACAGCCATCTGGGATCCCGGGGACTTATAAAACGAACGAGTGGCATCAATAGCGTTGAAGCATCGACTGTGGCAGCGCCTGGATACTGTACGAACGCCTTCTTTTCTTCATCCCAATAGTCATTATAAATGCTGTTAAAGATCGTGTCCCGCTCTTTTCTCCAACGTTCGTTTAAAGGAAAAGAACTTGCTTCTGCAATTTTGATGGCCCTGTCGAAAGCCACCCAACATAACAAACGTGAATAAAGGAAGTTCTTTTTACCACCTCTTACCTCCCAAATACCTTCATCCGGTTGATCCCAGTTTTCACTCAACCAGTCGATCTGCTGTTCCAGGTTTTTCCAGAAATCATGGGCAATAGGATTACCATACTTATTATACAAGTAAACGGAGTCCATTAATTCACCGTAAATATCCAGTTGCAACTGGCCATAAGCATCATTACCAATACGCACAGGTTTTGAACCTTTGTACCCTTCAAAATGATCCAAATCTTTCTCCTCCAACTGCCCATGGCCATCTAAAGAATACATAATGCCCATTCTTTTCTGTCCCTTTATATCCAGGCATTTCTTCTCCACCCAATTCATAAAATCTCCCGCTTCTTTTGTGTAACCCAAACGTATTAATGCGTATACCGTAAAAGAAGCGTCACGGATCCAGGTATAGCGGTAGTCCCAGTTTCTATGACCACCAATGCTCTCGGGCAGGCTGAATGTCGGAGCTGCAACTATAGAGCCATGATTATAAGAGGTCAATAATTTTAAAACCAGAGCAGAACGATTCACTATTTCCATCCAGCGGCCCTGGTACTTTGATTGCGCCACCCAGTTCTTCCAGTAATTCACGGTTTGAAACAGGCTTTCTGTAACAAATGTCCGGAAGTCTCTTTTGTGTGTATGCTTTATTTCAACGTGTTCCAGGAGGAAGTCTGCCGTTTGCGTTGCAGATAAGGTAAATTCCGCAACCACGTCACCATCCTTTATTTGCAAAGGAACTGAGCTTTTCAGCCGGAGTATGGCTTTATCCTCTCCTTTGCTAATAAAAAGAACTTCTGTATCGTCGATCCCTTCGAGCTTGTGCGTGCTTCTTCCATAATTGAACCGGGGCATACAGCGCATCCGGTAACCTACTTCCCCTCGCACAGTTGTAACTCTTCGAATCAGTTCTTTTCCATTAAACAATTCCTCTACCGGCATAAAGTCTGTGATCTCCCCTACCCCCTTTGCTGACAAAAACCGGGTGAGCAGGACATTGGTATCGGGCAGATACAATTGTTTAAATTTTACATCATCAAATGAGGGTGTGATCTCAAACCGTCCGCCATTCTCCGCATCCAGTATTGCCGCAAAAATGCTAGGTGAGTCGAAGTAAGGGAAACACATAAAGTCAATAGAGCCGTTCAGGCCAACCAGGGCGATCGTATTTAGATCGCCAATGATGCCATAGTTTTCTATGGGTTGATATTTCATGGTTGTATGGTTGTTTAATGACAGATCAGGGCTCGGTTTCTAATTCAATTTACGAAATATTGGTAATTGCGTAATTGGCAAACAGATTGCGAAATGTACATTTACATAACAAAGATTCTTTGCTGTGTTCTCAGGAACCTTTGGACTGAAAAGATAAATACATTTTCATCGTACTAAAGAAAGTAACATGAAGGTTTTGAATATTATTTTTATCATTCTTTTTCTCACATTCGCAGCCCTGCAGTATAATGACCCTGATCCGTATTTGTGGATACCCATTTATCTATACGGTGCTTTCCTTTGCTATAAGGCATTGCGAAAAGAGTACAAGCCACTGTTATTCATCATAGGTATAGTTCTATACAGCAGCTACGCAATTTACCTGCTTCTGGAAAAAAACGGAGTGATCAGTTGGGCAGGCGAGCACGATGCCGAAAACTTAGCCCTCAGCATGAAAGCCACAAAGCCGTGGATAGAAAACACAAGAGAGTTTTTCGGATTGATTATCCTGATCGCAGCACTTGCCATAAATATGGTATGGCTTAGCAAACGCAGGGTGTCCTGATCTTTTCTAAATTTGCTCCTTCTTCTATTTATTATGCACACAGCCTTTACTGAGTTTTCGTTTCACGAAGAGGTTCTAGAAATATTACCAGATGGTGTCCTCTGGGCAAAGCCAGTGAAGGATGCCAAAAACCATATCATTGACTTTGAAGTTCACTACTCTAATAAAAAAGCGGATGAAGTTATAGGACATCACCTGGGCTCTCTGAAAGGATTACGTATCAAACGGGATGGCATACCTCAGGTAACCACATCGGAAGCAAACTTCCACAGCTTTTTAAAGGTTTATGAAACATCGGAGCAGGATGAATTTACTTATCATGTCCACAATACTGGCATTAGAGTGGAAACAGTACGGAAAAAGTTTCGTGACGGTGTATTGAGCACTACCCGTGACCGTAAAGCCCAGAGAGAAGCAGAACGGAATGAACAGGAAAAAAGCCGGCTGCTGAATGGCATCATTGAAAATTCCCTTTTGGGCATCCTGGTTTATGAGGCTGTAAGAGACGAGGCAGGTGTCATCGAGGACTTCCATATAAAACTATATAACCAGGCTGTACACCAACTGACCGGCATTAGCGAAGAAGAGCGTAGCCGCATCACTTTTAAAGAGCTACTCCGGATTGTAGAAACACCAGAGGTACTGGAACGTTATATCCATACGGTGGAAACGGGCCACCCCTTCTCTTTTGACTTCTACTCCCCACGCATTCGCGGCTGGCTTCATCTTTCTGTAGCTAAACTCGGGGATGGCTTTTTGATCATGCTTTCAAACATCACGGAAGTCAAAAACATCCAACAGGCATTGCAAAAACAATCGGAGTATCTGAACAGCATTATCAATGCTTCATTGAACGGCATTTATGTGCTTGATGCAGTAAGAGACACTGATGGACAGATTACAGACTTTATTTTCACTACCTGCAACCAAAGATATGCTGAACTTACCGGCTGGTCTGTTGACCAGGTATTAGGAAAAACATTTCTGACGCTGTTTCCTCATACCAGAGAAGCTGGATTCCTAAAGCTCTGCCAGGTCATTGAGCAGAACGAACCAGTAAGGCAGGAAATGTATTATGCAAAAGCATTTGACAGGTGGTACGATTATTTGGCTGTTAAATTAGGCGCCAATAGTGTGGTGGTTGCTTTCCAGGAAATTACAAAACAAAGAGAGGCTGCCATACAAATAGAACAGCAGAATATATTGCTGGACAACATTCTTAAACAATCACCAAGCGGGATCTCTGTTTATACAGCACTACGCGACCAGGACGGAAAGATCGAAGATCTGCAATGCATTGTTACCAATGATGCATCAGAAAGGTTTTCCCTGGTATCCAAAAACGAACGCCTGGAAAAAACTGCCTGTTCCATTTTTCCAGGCTTAAAGCAGTCGCCCCTTTTCCAGATGATAATTTCTGTATTAGAAACCGGCACTCCCGTTAGAACACAATACTATCATGAACAGATTCAAACATGGCTGGAGCTTGCTATGGCCAGCTTGGATGAGGATCGCCTGATTTTATTAATCACAGACATCACTGAAACCAAAGAAACACAACTTAGATTGGAAGCCCTGGTAGAGGAGTTGAGGCGCTCGAATGCAGACCTGGAGGATTTTGCCCATGTTGCGTCTCATGACCTGCAGGAGCCATTACGAAAGATCCGCACGTTCTCCGACCGCTTGAAAACAGAGCTTACTCCATTGCTCACGGATGAACACTTGGGCATGTTTGTACGCATGGAGTCTGCAGCCACCCGTATGAGAACACTTATCAACGACCTGTTGACGTATTCTCAGGTGAGTATGAATCCTGACGTACTGGAACAAGTGGAACTGAATGAAGTGGTTCAACATGTATTACAGGATCTTGAAGCCAGTATTCATGAAACAGGAGCGACCTTGCGGGTTGATCAACTACCTGTTGTGCAAGGGAATTACCATCAGCTCGCGCAGATGTTCCAAAACGTTTTAGGCAATGCCCTTAAATACAGGAAACCTGGTGTGCAACCGGAAATAGCCGTAAGGTGCCGGCTCTTGAGCGAAACAGATCCTTTGATCAAAACATTGCCAGGTGGGTCTAAAGAACGATTTTATCTCATTGAAGTATCAGACAATGGAATAGGGTTTGAACAAGAGAATGCCCAAAAGATCTTCAAAGTATTCCAGCGCCTGCACGGACGGTCTGCCTACGAGGGCACAGGTGTTGGCCTAGCCATTGTTCAAAAGGTAGTGGCCAATCACAAGGGTTATATCACTGCACTAAGCGAACCTGGCAAAGGAGCTAGTTTCCGGATTTTTCTTCCTGCTTAGAGTATGACAGACGATCCATAAACAAATAGCGTTCCTCGTGCTTTGCCGGTTCAACCCGCGTATGCACATCAATGTGCATAACTGGCACAGGACTGCCTGTGCTTATCGCTGGCCAGGCAGGTAAACCGCCACCATTTGGGTTGCCTTTCTTAATAAAATTGGCAAAGTATTCCTGCATGATACGAGAAACTTTATAATCATCTTCGGTCCATGCATATACTTTGTTTGTAGCAAGATTACCCATAGCATATTCAATCTCAGCGGAATGCACAGCTCCACGGGCCGGAGGAGGTGGTGCAGCAGTTGTGTTTCTTTGTACACCACCGGCCAGACCGGGTGTGGCATTGCCCATTTCAGGTCTCATTGGGGGCCGGGGCCTTTCATATAAATAGCGGTATACCGGCTTACCTGATGTCCTGTGCTGTACGTTGGTCCATTTCCAGGTGCTGAAGCCAATAAAGCGGTCACCTGCCAGGTCAGTGGCTACTTGTTCCACTTCTGCATCTGTTGCCGGATTGTATAGCTTCAGCACTTCTTCTGCCTGGGCGCCATACAACCGCTGTACTGCTTTTGTAAAATTTTCTCTTGTAAGCTTCTCATTGCCCATAATTGCCTTGTAGTTCATTTCTTCACTGTTCCAACCTACAAGCAGGGGGACGTGCGCTTGCTCTCCTGCCTCGTAAATGGCATAGGGGCTCTTAGGCAAGAAATAACCATCTATGGTTCTGGCAAAGCGGAAAAGACCAAATTTTGCAGAGGCCTGCAGTAAAGAATCTGCATGCATAGCCCTGAGTGCAGACAGAGAATTCGCATTTACACTTTTTGCAAATTCGACTCCGATTTGCTCCCCCTCACTCAACGGAACAGCAGATAAAGTTCCTAGTAAAGAGCCGCTCTCACCTATGGCACCAGCAATCAAGTTCCTAGATAAAGGTGATGCCATTTGAGCGCTTACAGAAACTGAACCGGCAGATTCTCCGGCGATGGTCACTTTCTTGGGATCGCCGCCAAAAGCTGCTATATTTTTTTGCACCCACTGCAAGGCAGCCGCCTGGTCCAGCAGGCCATAGTTTCCAGAAGCCTTATGTGGCGATTCTTTTGTTAACTCAGGATGCGACAGAAATCCGAACACGCCCAAGCGGTAATTGACCGTTAAAGCCACAATACCTTTTTGAGCCATACTTTCTCCATCATAGCGGGGCTCAGAACCATCTCCCGCCACAAAACCGCCACCATAAAAATAAACCAGCACCGGCAACAGTTCTTTTCCCTTCCTGGAAGGCGACCAGACATTCAGGTACAAACAATCTTCACTTATTCCATTGGAACGGAAGTTCATATCGCCAAAAATGGGCGTCTGCATGGCTCTCGGACCAAACTGATTGGCTTTACGTACGCCTTGCCAGTTTTGTACAGGATGCGGTTCTCTCCATCTTAAATCTCCTACAGGAGGGGCTGCAAAAGGAATTCCTTTGAACGAGCGAATGCCGCTCTTTTCCAATGTACCTTCCACAATACCGTTAGCTGTTTTTACAACCACTTGATTCTTAGTTTGAGCCATGCCTGTCCATACCAGTTGTGTTGCGATCAGGCTAAGAAATAAAAATTTTCTCATGGAAATATTGATTTATCTAGCTGCTGTTTTCATTTCATTGATCGGCACTTTAGGTTCCAGCACCCTGTGCACCTTTTCAACCACAATTTCCCTGGGCAATGCAAATGAAGTTGTTTTTTTGATATCCTTTGAAGATGCCCCTATTGCTAACTTGTAATTCCCTGCTTCGGCTATCCATGCAGAAGCATTTGCATCAAAAGAAGCCAGATCATTTGCTGTAAGGGTAAAGGTAAGCTTTTGCGACTGACCAGGCTGAAGCAAGGATGTTTTGGCAAATGCTTTTAATTCGCTTACCGGTTTATCAAGACCCTTTGAAGGCGCTGTGATGTATAACTGCACGACTTCCTTGCCCGGCAGTTTACCATTGTTTGTTACCGTTACAGTTGTTGTCAACTTACCAGCAGATGTTGGGTTGCTTACCTGCGCATCACCATATGAAAAATTAGTGTACGATAAGCCGTAACCAAATTCATAAGCAGGTGACACATTAAATGAATTGTAATAACGGTAGCCCGTATAAATGCCTTCTTCATATACCACTTCTGCAGCTCTATCACCGGATAAAATAGAACGGTTATTGGGGTCCGGGCCTTCCAGTGTTTTCCCGGGGAAGTTCTTAGCAGAGGACACGTCTTTGTAATCCATAGGAAAGGTAGTTGCCAGCTTACCGGAAGGATTTACTTTACCACTCACAACATCAGCAATGGCATTGCCCGCTTCCTGGCCTGGCTGCCAGGTGAGCAGAATAGCATCTGCCATATCTCTCCAGCTTGCCATTTCAATGACACCTCCAATATTCAAGAGTACTACCACTTTTTTCCCTTTGGCATGAAATGCGTCCGCTACATTTTTCAACACCTCTTTTTCCACGGCTGAGAGGTAATAGTCGTTCTCCAGTTTTCTATCTGCAAACTCGCCTGAGTTCCTGCCAATGGTGAGTAAGGCGACATCGGTTGTTTCTGCTAGTTTAGCAACCACATCAGCCGGCACATTGTATTCTTCAACAGGCGGTGGCAGCAGAAATGGATTCTGCATCTTGGGCCGCTTTGCTTTTTGTTCTTTCAGGTAAGTATTATAAGGTGTGCTTAACGATTCATCGGGTGTAATACCAGCAGCTTTCAGGCCTTCAATCAACGAAACAGTATATGCCTCATTTACATCACCGCTGCCGGTACCACCTGTTACCATCTCGTAGGATGCATTACCCAAAACAGCAACTTTTGCAGCATGAGAAATCGGAAGCGCTGCACCCTCATTTTTCAATAACACCATACCCTCGGCAGCAGCCATTCTTGCAACTTGAGCGTTCGCTTTCAAATCTGGCTTGTTGGAATATTTATATTTTTTAAAAGCAGGTGTTTGCAAAATGATCGTCAGTATTCTTTCTACATTTTGATCCAGCACTTTTACATCCAGGGTATTGTTCTTTACAGCATTCAGCAGCGCATTTTGTTGTTTGGCAGTACCGGGCATTAACAAGTCATTGCCTGCTTTCATTTGTGCCACGGCATCGCTGCCCCCAAACCAGTCGGTCATCACAAAGCCTTTGAAGTCCCACTCGTCCCTGAGCACTGTAGTCAACAGATCACGGCTTTCAGAGGTATAGGTTCCGTTGATCTTATTGTAAGAAGACATCACTGTCCAGGGTTGTGATTCTTTTATAGCCAGTTGGAAACCACGCAGATAAATTTCTCTTAAAGGTCTTGATCCTACGACCACGTTGATCGTATTGCGGTTCCATTCATGATTGTTGGCAGCGAAGTGTTTAACAGAAGTACCTACGCCCTGCGATTGCACTCCGTTTACCATGGCTGCTGTCATTTTACCATTCACCAAGGGGTCTTCCGAATAATACTCAAAGTTTCTGCCGCCTAATGGATTGCGGTGGTTGTTAAGTGCAGGCGCCAGCAGGATATCTACCCCATATTCTTTTACTTCATTGCCCATAGCGCTGCCTACTTTTTTTACCAAATCTACATCCCATGAAGAGGCCAACAGGGTGGCAATGGGAAATGCGGTGCAGAAATAAGAAACAGGAGAATCTTTACCCAGGTAAGGAGTAATGCGCAAACCTGCCGGTCCATCAGCTAAAACGATAGAAGGAATACCCAGACGTGGGATCGCAAAGGTAGTACCGGCTGCTCCGGGAACTTTATCTTGTGTCTGCCCCACGACAGGTCCTTGCATTTCAGCAGGCAGTCCAGGGAAATTCATTCCGGTGCCCACGACTAAAGCTACCTTCTCTTCCAAGGTCATGGCTTTGATCACTTCCTTAACAGGACTAGCACCTAGTTGCGGAACGTTTTTGTTTTGTGCGAACAAAGAGGAGCTTACAAGAATCAGAATTGTGTAAGCTATGATGCCCAAGTGCGTTTTTTTCATGGCAAGCATTTAATTGGATAACTATTGTGTCAGTTCGACACAATATATAAATAATTTTGAGATCAGTAAAATATTTTTATTTGCATACCATGCATGAAGCTTCAATAGACTCTATAAGAGATATGCTCTTCAAAGGTGAAGAGTTGTATTTGCCCTCCATTTCGGTTGACTGTGTCATTTTCGGTTTTCATGCCGGTCAATTGAAAGTATTATTGCTGAAATCGAAATACAATACCAAATGGGCATTGCCAGGAGGGTTCATTTATAAAGATGAACATGTTGAAAATGCGGCGGTGCGGGTGTTGCACGAGCGGACGCAATTAAAAGACATTTTCCTGCAACAGTTTTATTTGTTTGGTGATGTAAAACGTACAGACGAGAAGCATGCCCAAAAGCTGCTTCAGGAGGCCGGCGTTAACAATGTAGCATCACACTGGCTCATGCAACGGTTTGTAACTGTTGGCTACTATGCACTGGTAGAGTACAACAAAGTAAAGCCTGTGCCAGATATCCTTTCGAGCGAATGTACCTGGCATAGCATTGCGGACTTGCCGGAATTGATCATCGACCACAAACAAATCATAGAAAAAGGCCTGCAAGTACTCAGGCAACAATTAAATTATCAACCGGTGGGCTATAACCTGCTTCCTGAAGAGTTTACCATTAAAGATCTTCAACTCATCTATGAGACCATTTTAGGTAAGAAACTGGACCGGGCTAACTTCCAGCGGAAAATACTGAGTTATGGCATTCTGAATAAAAAGGAAAAGCAGTATTCCGGCGGCGCGCATAAAGCCCCCTACTTGTATTCTTTTAATAAAGAAAGTTATTTCAAGGCGTTGAAAAACGGATTGAGCAGGGAGTGGTGAGCAATAAAAGAAAGTGCCTATATTCGCACGGTACATGGTTCCTATTTCAAGTATTGGAGTAGGGTTAAAAGGGAAACCGGTGTAAATCCGGTGCTATCCCCGTAGCTGTAAGTTCCTTTAAAGTTGTTGAACCTCTTTGGTCACTGTCGGTTAGCGATGGGAAGACTTTCAACAATGGAATAAGCCAGAAGACCTGCCAGGTACGCATTATCATTCACAGCTTTCGGGTGAAAAGCATGGAAAGTAAAATGATCTCTCCGGCAGGCAGTTTCGCTTTTCCTTCTATTTGCTTTATTAAGCCCGTGAATGGTCAATGGTGAATAATCCTAAACAATAAAAGTTATGTCTATTCAGAAAATGAACCCGCGTTTTACCGTATTGCTTGTTTTAATGCTTGCTGTAGCAGCCATGCGTATTCCTGCTGCCACCTGTGATTCAGCATGGTTAAACTTTACACCTATTGGTGCCATGGGCCTCTTTGGCGGCGCTTATTTTACCAACAGGTGGAAAACATTTGCTTTTCCGTTACTAACCTTATTTGCCAGCGACCTGATCATCAACATTTTTGTTCATGAAGGAAAGTACGGCATCATGTATAATGAATGGTACTGGATCTATGGCATCTTTGTATTGATTTGTTTTATGGGGAAATGGCTGATCCCCAAAGTAACGGTGCGAAATGTACTCACAGCAGCTATAGTGGCCTCTATTAGCCATTGGTTGCTTGCAGATTTTACCGTATGGGCAGGTGGCGGTACAGATATGAGGACGATGCAACCGCTTAGTCGTGACTGGAAAGGCCTAATGCAATGCTATATACAAGGCATTCCATATATGAGGAGCTTTTTGATGGGGACATTAGTTTATAGCGGCATTTTGTTTGGATTATTTGAATGGATGAAGCAGCGGTATTCGTCCTTACAATTAACCACCAACTGAAGTAGATGAAAGCGTGTTCATTTTTACCGGCAGCCACACAAATGATCTATGACATGGGCCTGGCGCAATACCTCCATGGCGTTACATTTGAATGCCCAGGTATTGCACTTGCAGATAAACCCAAAGTTGTACGCTGCCTGCTTGAAGGCAAGCAATATTCCAGCGCAGAGATCGACAAGATCTTTTCTGCTTCCAAGGCACAGGGTAAAAGCCTGTATTATGTAGACGAAACGTTGCTGCAGTCCATAGAACCGGACATTATTTTTACCCAGGATGTCTGCGAGGTTTGCCAGATCGACACGGCTTGCACCAGTGCAGCCATTGCTAAGCTACAAAAACAACCCACACTGATTTCCTTAACACCTCAAAGCCTGGATGATGTTTATAATTGTGCTATCACCATAGCAAAAGCATTTGGGAAAGAGGAAGCGGCTTATAGTTACCTGTCTGCCTTACAAAAAAGAACAGACAGCATATTAGAAGTGCTTAGAGTGCATCGAATGCCTTTAAAAAGAGTGATGGTCATGGAATGGATCGATCCCATTTATAATTGCGGACATTGGATCCCTTTCCAAGTTGTACAAGCCGGTGGTGTTGATATGCTCAGCAACCCCGCAGGAGATTCCATCGTTACTCCCTGGGAAAAGCTGGTAAAATATGATCCGGAAGTATTGGTCATTGCACCTTGCGGCTTTCAAATTGAGCGCACCATAGAGGAAGTCCACCTGCTTAGTGAAAAAAAAGAATGGGCGCAGTTAAAGGCAGTACAAAACGAACAGGTATATATTGTTGATTTCGACTTGTTCACACAACCAAGCGCCAGCACCCTGGTAGATGGTATTGAACTGTTATCGGCACTTTTTCATCCCAGTCTTTTTTCAGTTCCCAGCCATTTGGAGCATAAAGTAGCAAACCTTTATCAAGTCATTGCCTATGCCCACACATGAAACCAAAAAATGCCCTAGGTGCAGCTTTTCATTTGAGTGCAAAGCCGGCAGTATCCATCGATGCGATTGTACTACGATTACTTTAAATACTGAAGAAAGAGCTTTCATTGAAGAGAAGTATAAAGATTGCCTTTGCCTCAATTGTTTAAAAGATTTAAAGAATAAATACATCTTTTTTAAGGAAAAATATTTTGGATGATCTGTTTTATTACCGGTGGTGCCCGCAGCGGAAAAAGCACTTATGCACAAAAGGCTGCGTTAGCCCTTACTAACAAGCCTGTGTATGTGGCTACAGCTAAGGCCACCCCAAACGATGCAGAATTTTCGGCAAGGATAGAACGGCATCAAAAAGACAGAGATGACCGTTGGATCAACTATGAAGAGCCCATGCATTTGACGAAATTGCCTTTATCGGGACAAGTTGTGGTGATTGATTGTGTCACTTTATGGCTTACGAACTTTTTTATGTTTTATGACAAAGATGTTGAACTCTGCCTGTCAGCCATACAAAAGGAAATAGATCATCTTGCTTCTTTGGATGCACAGATCTTTATTGTAAGTAATGAACTGGGAATGGGCCTGCATGCAGATTCAGAGGTGGGACGAAGATTCACCGACCTTCAAGGGTGGACCAACCAATATATTGCACAAAAAGCGGACGAAGTAATACTTATGATCTCAGGAATACCAGTAACCATTAAAAAACATGAACATGCCTCATAAGTCTTATTTCAATTGGAGCGGCGGAAAGGATAGTGCACTTGCCTTATATCATGCATTAAATGATGATCGTTACAGTATACAACGCCTGTTGACCAATATCAATAACCAGTACCGCCGAGTCTCTATGCATGGACTACAGGAAGTATTGCTGGAGCAGCAAGCCCAGGCTATTGGCCTGCCTTTGCAGAAATTGGTATTGCCGGATCAACCATCCATGAGTGAATACGAAGCCTATATGGAACAAACCGTGCATGGCCTGAAACAAGAACAATTTACCCACTCTTTTTTTGGTGATATTTTTTTAGAAGATTTAAAAGCCTACAGAGAAACTCAATTAGAAAAAGTTGGTTTCAAAGCTGTATTCCCGCTTTGGAAAAGAGATACAAAAGAATTGCTGCATGAGTTTATTGACCTGGGATTTCAAACCATATTGATCTGTATCAAAGCCGAATTATTGGATAAGAGTTTTGCCGGACGCATCATAGACAAAGACTTCATCAAGGACCTGCCCGATCATGTTGATCCCTGCGGTGAAAATGGAGAGTTTCACAGTTTCGTCTTTGACGGACCTATTTTTAAACAGCCTGTAGCTTTCGAAAAAGGTGAGGTTGTTTTTCGCGAATACAAAGCGCCAAAGGATTCAAACGACAATTGTTTTTCACAGCAACCCCATCCTTCCAATATCGGCTTTTGGTTTTGTGATCTTTTACCCGTTACACAAAAAGAAACAGTTCAATGAATCATAAGCCTGTTATCACAGAAGACCTAGAACAACAACTCAGGCAAAAAATTGACAATAAAACAAAGCCTTTGGGTGCGTTGGGCCAGTTGGAAGAAACCGCTTTACAAATAGGCCGCATACAACAGACCCTTTCGCCTAAAATTGTACATCCCCATATTATCGTTTTTGCAGGAGACCATGGCATTGCACAAACAGGATTAGTAAATCCCTATCCGCAGGCAGTTACCGCTCAAATGGTGCTTAACTTTTTAAATGGAGGTGCCGCGATCAATGTGTTTTGCCGGCAGCATGGTATTGCTTTGAAAATAGTAGATGCTGGTGTTAACCACCAATGGGAAGATGGGCTACAGCATGAGGATTTTATCAATTTGAAAATAGGTTATGGCACCCGTAACTATCTTGATGAGCCAGCCATGTCTGAAGCAGACGTGGAAAAAGCAATTGAGGAAGGAAAAAAGATCGTAAACAAAATCATCTTGCAAGGCTGTAATATGGTAGGCTTTGGCGAAATGGGCATCAGCAATACTTCTTCAGCCTCCTTGCTAATGAGTGTTCTGCTCCAATTACCCATAAAAGAATGCGTAGGTAAAGGAACAGGCACTTCTGACAGTCAATTTACGCTGAAGAAGTATGTGCTGCAAAAAGTGGTAGATAAACATAATTTGAATGTGTATGCAGAGGATCCTATCCGATTATTATCACTGGTAGGAGGATTTGAGATCGCCATGATGGTGGGCGCTTATTTAGAAGCTACTGAAAGGAAAGCAGTTATAGTTATTGATGGCTTTATTGCTACGGCAGCTTTATTGGTTGCTCATAAAATCAATAAAGAAGTATTAAGCTATTGCATTTTTGCACATGCCTCTGATGAACAAGGACACCAAAAAATGCTGGACTTTTTACAGGCAAAGCCTTTACTGAAATTAGGTTTACGGCTAGGAGAAGGCACTGGTGCAGCTTTAGCTATGCCCCTGTTGCAATCTGCTGTTGCTTTTGTAAATCATATGGCTTCGTTTGATTCGGCAGGTGTAAGTAGCAAACAATAAACTGAAGTCATGAAAAAAGAAACGCGCATCTTTTTTACGGCCTTAATGTTCTTAACCCGCTTGCCAGTGCCGCAAACAACGGATCATTCCCCGGAATACCTGGAGAAAGCGGCTAAATATTTTCCACTGATCGGCTGGATCGTGGGCAGCATCAGCGCATTCACTTTTATACTCTGCCAATGGGCATTGCCTGTTGACCTGTCTGTACTTGCTTCTATTATTGCAGGCATCGTAGCCACAGGCGCTTTTCATGAAGATGGCTTTGCTGATGTTTGTGATGCCTTTGGAGGTGGCTGGACCAAAGAAAGAATTTTAGACATTATGAAAGACAGCCGCCTTGGCACATTTGGTGTCATTGGTTTGATCAGTATACTGGCAGCAAAGTTCTTACTACTCAAAGCAATTGCACCCTCAACCCTTTCAACATCTTCGGTAGTGCCCCTCATAGGTGTGTTCCTGGCAGCACATGCCCTTAGCCGATTTATGGCTGTTATTGCCATCCAAACTTCAGTATATGTTTTTTCAGAAGACAAGAGTAAGTCAAAGCCACTGGCCTCCAGAAGGTTAACAAGTATGGAATTCATTAGTGCCAGCTTTTTTAGTTTATTACCATTTATCTTACTGCCCATACGATTTTTACTAGTAATTGTCCCTGTACTGCTTACCACCTTCTTTCTCATCCGTTATTTTAAAAAATGGATCAGCGGGTATACCGGCGATTGTTTAGGTGCTATTCAACAAGCAGCAGAAGTGGTTTGTTATTTGTCAATATTCTTACTATGGAAATATACCTGATCCGGCATACTAAACCCAATATCAATAAGGACACCTGCTATGGACAGGCTGATCTTGATGTTGTTGAAACTTTTCACGAAGAAGCCAAATGCATACAGGAATACCTGCCGGAACATATTGAAGCGGTTTACAGCAGTCCACTGAAAAGGTGCAGGCAATTAGCCGAGCACCTGTTTCCCAAACACCCTATATATTTTGATGACCGGCTTAAAGAAATCAGTTGCGGAGACTGGGAATTAAAACTTTGGGATGAAATAGATCAAGATCATTTAAAAGCATGGATGGCAGATTTTGCCAATGTGGTAATACCAGGCGGCGAAAGTTATACGCAACTTTATGAGCGGGCTAAAACTTTCTTTGAATCCTTGCATCTTAAATCAAAAAGCATCGCTATTGTATCACATGGTGGCGTAATCAGAAGCATTTTGTCTTTCATAGAGAATGTGGCATTGATAGATTCATTTAAAACCTTCTCTTTATTTTATGGATGTGTTGTAAAGGTTGAATTGAAAGAGCATAAATATGCTCATACCATATTGTACAATAAACAACCTGTTTAGCTGAGTTGTTCCAGTTCCATTTTCAGGTTGCTTCTGGCCTGCCGTTCATATTTATCAAAGAAAAAACCGGTCTTGAAAATTCTTTCCATATGCAAGAAGCGCTCGAGCACTTTCAGTCTGCCTGGTATATACACAGGGTCAGGAAATGCCTCATATTCTTTCCTGATCTGTCTTGAATATTCCATGTATAGTCCTGGATCTACGCCCAGCACAGAAAGGTCTGCATCTGTAAAATAGTTGATGTCGGAATCATTGTTAAACTGGTGATTCTTTGTTGCCAGTATGGCCTTTTTACATTTTTTCATGCCGGAAGGCGCTAAAAGGCCAGCAAGCGCAGAGCCGGCATAGTCTGCACTTTTTTCTTCATTATCAGCCTGCCCTATTTCGTAAATAATATCGTGGTAGGCAACTGAAAATACGATCAGATCCCAGTCGGCAATGTTGTCTTTTACCTGCTGCAGTTCCTTAGCCAAATGATCCAGGTGGAACAAGTTGTGATAATGCCGGTTTGCGCCGCTATAGTGGGCAGCAATATCTGACCAAAGCCTTTTTATCTGTGTTGGGTCAGCAGTAAAATTTTGTATGGAACGGGTAAAGACCTGCCTGAACATTGGGATCATTATGGTGCAGCATAAAGGTACTTTCAATACTTTAGCTTTTTATTACAGTAAGCAAGTATGTCTTTTATCAGCACCTATACGTTCAGAACTGAGGTACCCAAACCGGCACTATTAGATTTTATTGCGAAAACGCCGCCCGAATACTTCTACTTCCTGGTGCCTGAGGGTTCTTATGTATATGGTATGTTCCTGACAGATGATGTAGTAGAATATTTTACTAATGAATTTCCTGTGCAAACCTTTGAAATTGTGCAGGCTGATGTGCTGAAAGAAGTCTCATCCCGGCCAGGTTGCAAGGTCTGGGGTAACAAGGAACTATTGAGCTGATGAGTGGACAATTTGATTAGCTATATTGCTCCGACTCTATGCGTTCCCTGGTAATGCTGCAAAATTTCAATAGTTTTTTAATTGTTTGCTGATGCCCCAAAAAGTCATCAGGTTTGGTGTACATTTCCACACCAAAGCGCCGGCAAAACATACGGTCCATTTCGCTGCTGGAAGTGGTAAACACAACTACGGGTATAGCACAGTACTTTTCCTCGCTTTTCAAAATAGCCAGGGTTTCACGTCCGTTCAATACTGGCATATTCATGTCTAAAATGATAAGGCAGGGATATAGAGAAGGATCTGTAATATGACTCAGATGATCCAATACTTCACGGCCGTTGGTAACTTCTGTAATCTTATGGAAATGATCAATTCCTTCTAATGCTTCACGCATCAGCATCAGGTCATCGTTGTCGTCATCGGCCCAAAGTATATGGTGTTGTTTCGTATGTAGTGTCTTCATAAATACGTTTAATATAATGAAGCAGACTTTGTTTTGGAAAGATTTCGAAAGGGTACCTGATTAGGATAAAAGACAAATGTATCCTTTATGGGCGGTTGGGGGTAATTCATTCGTTCTACAGGCATTTTTGTCCGTTGAGCACAGATGTTTACCGGGTGGGAGATTACTGGTGGCTAATTAATGGTACAACATTTATTCTTTAGTTTCCCATAGTTTTTCTTAGATTGCTTTTGAAACATTAGCCACAAAAGCAGTTTTAGTAATTGATGAGTAGTATAAATAAAAGCAGTCAGGTCATTGTATTTAGTTTAACTTTAAATGATGACAGACATAAAAGTTCACTTTCGTGATAATGTTTATAAAGTCTCATATGAAGAGGAACCAATTAATTGGATTATTGTCTATCTTATTTTTGTATACGATCCTTACCTCATCAATTTAATCGGGAATAATCACTTCCATGTGCTGCAAGCAACAAATGAAACACAAAACACATATTGGTTTAGCAGCAAGGAGCCAAATGATAAAGAAACAAATGAATTCAAGCGGATAGTTGCAGAAGCAATAAGAAAAAGTAATAAAGAATTGATTTAATAGCTGATGTGCATATCATTTCTCGCTACTTATATTGTTGAAACTTATTTTCATCTTAATTATAAATCATGAATATTTATATTTCTAATCTTAGTGTAAACATTATTGATGCTGACCTGAAGCTATTATTTGCAGCTTATGGTGAAGTTAGCTTCGTTAAAATTATTAGGGACCATTTGAACTTTATATCCAGGGGAACTGCCTTGATTAAAATGCCTGTAACTGAAGAGGGCCTACAAGCAATTAACTCTCTCCATCTAACCGAAATTGATGGCAAGCAGATAAATGTTATTGAAGCCAAGTCATACATAACAAAGATCTAATCCTAACTTTTCTATTCTCATAATCAATGGACCTTTTACTTCTGATCTACCAAATCATATCCGGCTTTGAATGCGGCTTCTAAGATGCCATTATACACCTTGTCTAGGTTTTTGGGGATAACATCCCACCACAACGCATATTTCTTCAATATGCCAGAAGGAATGAGCTCTACAAATGCAGGACTATCAGATTGAAACATCCAATCAACTGAATTGCCTTTTAAAACGCCACAAACCGGTTTGCTATTTATAGTGAACGATAAGATAATATTATCATAACGGTCCCGGAAAGAATCCATACCCAATTTTAATTGCTTGTATCGTTTGGAGGGCGACATGGCAAGTTGAAAATCAAACCACAAATGGCATACCAGATATGAATTAATTCATATATTTAGAATGGAATTACAACAATAAACGGAGAAGAGCAAACGCCGTACATTCGCGCAAAATAATCACTCAATAATTTATGGCTGAAGGTTACAAAACAGTTGCATACTCTCAAACAACATTGTCAGAACTCATGATTCCTTCTTATTCTAATTTCGGAGGGAAGATACATGGCGGCGTGATCCTTTCTCTAATGGATAAAGTAGCTTATGTGTGTGCAGCCAAACATGCAGATGCCTATTGTGTAACAGCCTCTATCGATACGGTTGATTTTTTGGCGCCGGTAGAAGTGGGCGAAATCGTTTCCTTATTAGCTTCTGTAAACTATGTTGGCAAATCCTCTCTTATTATAGGTATTAAAGTAATATCAGAAAATGTAAAGACACATGTGGTGAAGCATACCAATACAAGTTATTTTACAATGGTAGCGCTGGATGATAACAACAAGCCAGCGCAGGTTCCTGGCCTGATATTACAAAACAGGGATGAAATCAGGCGCTTTTATGAAGCTGCCCGCCGTAAGGAATTTAAGAAAGTGTACAAGACAGATCAATCAAAAATCAAAGCAGCCACCAACGTTGAAGACTATTTAAAGTCATTAAAAAATGAACGTTGCGTTATAGAGGGAAAGTTTGCCTGAAGGCTAAGTCAGGTTCCCATATTACTGTTATTTTCCACTACAATAAGCGTATTCACTTTGAAGGTGCCGTCATTCAACCTATTCCCTTCAAACCACTGGCAAATTACGTCGCCATCTTCATACCCTTTCATCTTTAAAAACTCGTCGGCAGCCTTAAGGCCAAAGTTTGATTTATCTGCACCTATAACCCTTTGAACGGTCATTCTTGGACCGCCGGATTTTAACTGAACTATGTCGCCAGTTTTCATCATATAATTTTTATTCAAATTGTTCCTATAAAGTTAACAGCAAAAAGCTGTAAAACATGCTGTTATTAAACTGGCTCAGCTTAAACACATTAATCGCCTTTCACTACTCAGCCATAAAAAATATAAATATTTAGAAATCTCAAAACCATTGAGAAGGCACCCTTTTTGAACAGTGAATAATTTATAAACCGTTGAAATTCTTTAGAAAGGATAAGATCGATGCCGTAAGTTTTTGCTACTAATTCATAGGACAATCAGATTATTGAGGAAGAAAATATTAAGAAAATGAAAAAGATTGCCAATTTCAAAATAGAAGTGCCTTACCGCTCAGCCGGTAATACCATCATCAATAAGAATATTGACTTCGATATATATAAAGACGGAGCCCAGTACAAGGCTGCCCCACTTTGCGACCTGGAAGAAAGAAGAATTGCAAGCCTTCCGCCTGAACTGGTTTTTGAAATAAAAAATGGCAAACCGGAGTCAACCAGGGGCATCAGAGAGGGCAATATAGAGCTCATCAATAGAATTGCCGATCAGTTAAAAGAGAAAGGGTTGATTGATGAAAGCCAGGGAGATAATTAGAACTCCTCCTGAGCTTGGTTATTTTTTTGCATGTACTGCCGGAAACAATCTCATGAAAAAACTGTCATTCAAAGGCATTTGGGGCGTACTAAAAGATTCGTTTGAAGGTTTTTCAGAAGATAAAGTGCCTAAACTGGGTGGCTCGTTGGCCTATTTTACCATTTTTTCTCTGGGTCCCATGCTGCTGGTGATTATATACCTGGCTGGCTTTTTTTTAGGAAAGCAGGCAGTTGAAGGCTCGCTTTACACCCAAATACAGGAGCTGGTGGGTGAGGGTGCTGCACGGCAATTACAGCAGATCATCAAAAGCGCCTCTGTAAGCAAACAGGGCAATGTGGCGGCCATTATCGGGCTTGTTACCTTATTCATTGGCGCCACCACCGTGTTTGCAGAAATACAAGATTCTATTAACAGCATCTGGCATTTAAAGCTAAAGCCAAAACAAGGCTTGAAAAGAGCATTAAAAAAACGCCTGCTTGCTTTTGGTGTCATTGCCAGCCTTGGTTTTTTATTCCTGGTATCACTGGCTGCATCGGCTCTTGTAGAAGCATTAGGCAGAACTTTAAAAGAAATGATTCCGGGTGCAGGCGTAGTGATCTTTTTTGTGATCAGCCTGGCCCTGACTTTATTCATTGCCACCCTTTTGTTTGCCATCATCTTCAAAATACTGCCTGATGCCAAACTGGAATGGAAGGATGTCATGCCAGGAGCTATCGTTACAGCCATTCTTTTTATGCTGGGCAGGTTTGCTATTTCATTCTATATAGGCAAAAGCGATTTCGGCACCACCTATGGTGCCGCCGGTTCACTGGTTGTATTACTTGTATGGGTATATTATTCTTCTCTTATCCTGTATTTCGGTGCAGAATTTTCGAAGGCTTATGCGATCAGGTTTGGTTCCGGCATTCATCCGAAAGACTACGCAATTACTACATTAACTCCTAAACAAACATAAAAGCCGTAAAACATCAGCATTAATCTTTTATACTTGCAGCTTCAACTCACCACATGAAACTGCTTGTTCGGCCACTTCAGGTTTTATATACTTTATATGCCCTGCTGCTTTTTGTAGCCATTATGCTATTGGTTTTCCCTTTTGTGATCATAGCATCCTTTTTTGGCCGTATCAAAGGCGGCAATGCCATTTACCGTATTTGTATGCTGTGGGCAGACATCTGGTTTCCTTTAGTTTTCATCCGGCATAGAAATATTTATGAGCAAAAGCCGCTCGAGCATCAGTCTTACATTTTCGTTGCCAACCATATATCTTATCTGGATGCTGCTCTGATCGTAAAAACATTTCGTCGCCCCTTGCGGGCACTGGGAAAAGTAGAACTCAGCAAAGTACCTGTATTCGGTTATATTTACAAGAAAGCCATTGTAACAGTGGATAGAAGCTCCTCTGCCAACCGTTCGCGTAGTGTTCAAATATTAAAGTCCGTTTTACGAAAGGAGATTTCGATCCTGGTATTTCCGGAAGGCACTTTTAATGAAACCGGAAAACCGTTGAAACATTTCTATGATGGTGCTTTTCGCATAGCCATTCAAACAGGCACCCCTATTAAACCCGTTTTGTTCCTGGATGCATACGACAGGCTCCATTACAAAAGCCTGTTCACCCTTAATCCAGGTATCAGCCGTTCTGTTTTCCTGGAAGAAGTGCCAACAACCGGCCTGCACATAAAAGACGTTCCCCACCTTAAAGAAAAAGTATTTAGGCTGATGGAAGCCAAATTAAAAGAATATAAGGCATCATGGATAGAGCTTAAAAAACGATGACGCTCAATTCATTACACATAGGAATAGCAAACACAAATACAATTAGATAAATTTACAGTTTACGACCATAACAGCCCTAGTCAGAATTATCGTAAACCATAGAGAAATGAAACCAAAATTTTCTAAAGTTGTATTGGCTGATGATGATACGGACGATCAGATGTTTTTTGAAATGGCCCTTCGTGAAGTAAATAAGGATGCAGTGCTAAATACATATAAAAATGGTGTGGAATTGATGAAAGCACTGGAGCGTCCGGGTGCTGATTTGCCTGATATTATATTTCTGGATCTGAATATGCCCAGGAAGAATGGCCTTCAGTGCCTGGAAGAAATAAGGCAACATGAAGATCTGAGGGCTGTAACTGTAGTTATGCTTACCACCTCATTGAACCAGATGGATATTTACAGGGCATATGACAAGGGGGCTTGTTTATTTGCCAACAAACCGTCAGAATTGTCAAAATGGACGGAACTGATTCATAAAGTTTTCACATCTGATCCTACAGAACTGGAGTCTATCATTGACTAACCGGGTCTCATCTGCTATCTTCGTGCCACGTTATGTACGCCGAAATCATCATACCACTGGCACTGCCCAAAAACTACACCTGGGAAATACCGGAAGATCTGCTGGATAAACTTCAACCGGGCATTCGCGTGGAAGTAAATCTCGGTAAGAATAAGAAATACGCAGGCATTGTAAAAACCATTCATAACGAAGCACCATCCACCTTTGAGCCCAAAGAGATACTGAACGTGCTGGATCCCCAGCCAGTGATACATCCCTACCAGCTCAAATTCTGGCAATGGCTGGCCGAGTATTATATGTGCTCGGAAGGTGAAGTGATGGCAGCAGCCCTTCCCTCCCATTTTAAATTGTCGAGCGAAACAGTAATTGTTTTCAATGAAGAATACGGCGATGATTTTACCGATCTGGATAACGAGGAATATCTTGTTGCCGAAGCCCTGCACATCAAACATGAACTGCGCATAACAGAAGTACAGCAAATACTGGATGTAACGCATGTTTATCCCATTGTGAACCGGCTCATTGGCAAAAAAGTATGTTTTGTTTGGGAATCTCTGAAACAGGCATACACCCCCAAAAAGGAAACTTTCATTCTGCTGCAGCAGGAATACAGCAACGAAGACAAGCTATCAGAGTTATTAAATAATTGGAGCCGGGCTCCCAAGCAAATGGAGCTGTTGCTTAGCTATCTGCACCTGATGAAGACACAGGGTGAAGTGCCTAAATCAGAATTGCTAAAGAAGTCAGGAGCGAGTGATGCACAATTAAAGGCATTAACTGACAAGGGCATTCTAAGAGCAGAGAAACGCAGTATTGACCGATTGCATTACCTGCCCAAAGATGTCGCAATCGACTTTGAACTAACACCAGCACAATGCGAGGCCTATAAGAAAGTTACCGAGTGTCTTGAAAACAGGCAGGTATGCCTGTTGCACGGCATTACCTCTAGCGGCAAGACGCATGTATACATTAAGCTCATTGAGCAGTACATCCGCAAAGGATCCCAGGTATTATACCTGTTACCTGAAATTGCACTGACCTCGCAGATCATCCGGCGGCTGCAAAAACATTTTGGGGGCTACATTGGTATTTACCACTCCAAGTTCAGCCAGAACGAGCGGGTAGAAATATGGAACAAGGTAAAGTCGGGTGAGATGAAGATCGTGCTCGGCGCGCGTTCCTCCCTCTTCCTCCCCTTTTTGGACCTGGGCCTTATCATCTGTGATGAAGAACACGACACTTCGTACAAACAACAAGACCCGGCACCTCGATATCATGGACGCGATGCTGCCATTTATCTCAGCTCGTTAACGGGAGCGAAAGTATTGCTGGGAAGTGCTACACCATCGCTGGAAACCTATTGGAATGCAAAAAGTGATAAGTACGGGTTGGTTGAATTGCTGGAACGCTTTGGGGAGGTAAGGCTTCCCTGGATTGAAATGGTGGATACCCGGAAAGTAGCCAAAAAGCCTGGCGAGAAAGTAATGCTGTCGCCAGTGCTGCTTGACGCCATTAAGGATACTATTGGGAAAGAAAGACAGGTTATCCTGTTCCAGAACCGCCGTGGCTATACGCCTTACCAGATCTGCACGGTTTGCGGCTGGATCGCGCAATGTCGCAACTGCGATGTATCGCTCACTTACCATAAATACAGCAACAAGCTCAAATGCCATTACTGTGGCAATATATATCCCCCGGTGCACACCTGCATGGCCTGCGGTAGCGATAAGCTGCTGCAAAAGAGCTTTGGTACAGAAAAGATAGAAGAAGTATTGGAAGCAGAACTGCCCGACGCAAAGATCAGCCGCATGGATTTTGATTCTGTGCGCAACAAAAACGCACATGATGTATTGATCCAGCAGTTTGAGCAAAAAAAAGTTGACATATTGGTGGGAACGCAAATGGTGGTGAAAGGACTGGACTTTGATAATGTAGATCTTGTAGGCATCCTTGATGCAGACGGATTGCTGCACTTTGCAGACTTCCGTGTTAATGAAAGGGCTTTTCAATTAATGGAGCAGGTAAGTGGCCGCGCCGGCCGCAGAGACGGTGCCGGCAGGGTGATGATCCAAACCGGAAATCCCTCCCACCCTGTGCTGCAATTCGTGGCTCAACATGATTTTGCCAGCATGTATGCAGAAGAAATAGAGAAACGTAAAATGTTTTTCTACCCTCCTTTTTCCCGCATCATTCACCTGACGTTCAAGCACAAGGAAAGAGATGTTGTGATGGAAGCGGCCTATACGTATTCGCAGGCCTTGCAAATACCATATGGCAAATACATAGTAGGGCCGGCCGAACCAGTGATCAACCGTGTACGTAATATGTTCTTGATGGAGATGCTTCTTAAGCTACCCCGTGACAGCCAGACCATTGCTAAATGTAAAAGCGACCTGCTGAAGCAGATCGCTGTATTACATGCTGAAAAAAAATTCAGGAGTGTTGTAGTTGTGCCGGATGTTGATGCTATTTGAGCGGGTAGTTTCTCATTTCTTATCCAACACCAACACTACTTTATTAAAGTCCGCCGCCGCATTAATTACCTTCTTAAAGGCAGTATACTGCTGGATGGGATAAAAATAATTGACATAGTCTTCCCTGATCGTGATCTTCAGTACATTACCATTCTGTTCATATTTACATACAAAGCCCATGGTTAGCTTGTCTCCATCCTTATACACTTCATTAAAGTTCAGGTCCTTGAGGTTTTTGATCTCGTACCCATCAGGAATAGTTAGTTCAATGGTACGTACCAGGGCATGAGGGAACTCCAGGTCGATATTGGTAGTTCTTTCTTTGGTATCATACATCTGAGCCTGCTCGCCTATGAACTCGCCAACCTTTACTATGATCTTATTACCAGCACGCTCCACCAACTGTGATGATTTTACCTTGGCTGTGATCACGAAAGGCTGATATGGATCTTTCTGTTCCAGTTCTTTGTTCTCAAACGAGTGGGAGATAATATTTTCCGAGTTCGTACCAAACTTGATCAATTGCTTTAAAATGTTGTATTGCTCTTCAACGGGAGTAAAAACAAAAGGTGCCTTGTAATTGGCAAGCGCATAACCGCCATATAACTGCTTTACTTCCATTTCCAGGGCATCGCCATCAGCATTCAGCTTGGCTGCGATGTTCATGTTCAGGTAAGAGTACTGGTAATCTTCCATGGGAATGGTCTTTATTTCTCCTATTGCCGAATGAAAGCCCCCTAAAGTTGCTGTTACACAAAACAAGCCATTAGTACCAGCCCAGGATGGTGGAATCCATGGATAGCGGTAAGCTAGTTCTGTTGGTGCCATAAACTTTTTTGTAGAAGGAAAATAGAAAAGAAAATTGCGGGCATTGCTCCAGTTTTCTAATGAACGATCAAGGACATAATTATTACGATCTCCGGTTAGTACAATCTGGAATGGAACATTGGCAGCAGTTAGCGCTGCACAAAAAAGCTTGCAGAAAGCCTGGTGACTGGCAACTTTGTTCTTGATCACTTTCAACAGGTCAGCAGCATCTTCTTCCGGGATATCTTCGCGCGTAATAAAGTTCTTTTTAAAGTAGTTTTCCAAAGCAACAATCTTATCCTGCTCGCTTGCCATTCCTTTGATGCCAG
This sequence comes from uncultured Chitinophagaceae bacterium, assembly GCA_966674115.1. Lineage (GTDB taxonomy): Bacteria > Bacteroidota > Bacteroidia > Chitinophagales > Chitinophagaceae > Flavisolibacter. The sequence continues at coordinate 14,584 of CBKWHA010000012.1, read as the reverse complement.
CATCTGAAACCAGGTCCTGAATTTTCTTCATCTCTTTATCTGAAACTTTGGTATACAGTTCGAATGCCTGTTTGGCCAGTTGGTTCCAGGTAAACAGTCGCTGGTTGCCATCCTTGGCATCGTTGTAGCAAAGCTTGTATTCAACACGCTTCAGGGTCGCATCATAATTGGAGTATTTCTCATCCACAGCAGCATCCAGGCCTTCGGCATCCAGCCACAGATAACGCTTCTCGTCCGTTACAGAATCTTTACAGACAGGCAGGTTGTTGAAGTTCTTTGTTTCAAACTTCAGGTGTTTGGGCGAGATCAATTCAAAATGTCCCTTCATCACTGGTAGGCCGGATGCAATGACCTCCCTGCCAAAGAAGGAAGGATACTTTTTTAATGTGTAATAATATTCTACCTCGCAACCCTTGGTCAGTCCATCCAGTGCGAATATTTTGTATACCCTGTTATCTTCTTTCAGGTCTTTGATGTTCTTCTCATCCAGCTCTATAATTTTCCCATCAGGCAAAACGGTTCTGGCTTTCACATCGGTCATTTGCAAACCTTCGTCAAACGGAAGGTAAACCTTGTTGAAGTATTCAATGCCCTTATCATTGTTGATGTGAATAATGCGGTGAACCGTTTTATAAGTAAAGAAGCCTTCCTTCTCAATGGCATATTCAATCACCTTACTGTCTGTAACATATACTGCCGCTTCATCAGCGTATTTACTATCAATGGTATGCAAAGCAGGTTTTGGCTGCCAATGGAACTTCTTATAAGCAGTTTGTGCAAAAAGACTGTGGTAACTGAAAGTGAGGAGTGCCAGTATTAAATAACGCATGATATTTTAATTGATTAGTTTAGGGATTAGGAGTTTTGGTTAACACCACGGATTGTTTATAATGAGGAAATAAGTTTTCCAGCACTTTGTTCCATTGTTCAAACTGGTTGGGATACAGCATCAATTGGTCAGTATCGAACTGCTGTTTCAGTATCACCCTGTCACCATTGGCTGCATACTGCATATCAAAGCCCCATACATCGTTCTTGTAGGTCTGTGATTTGGGCAGGTATGATGCTTTAAAACCTTTTGGTAACTGCAACACGGTTGTGTAGGTGGCAGTATTCAGATAAGCGTATTCAATGGGAGTCTTTCGTTTGGGATAGTCAATTTCCTGATGCTCATAAAATTTAAAGATGTTCAGGTTCAGCAGCCACTCGTCTCCGATCTTTTTGGCATAACCAGGCAACTCAAAGTCTGCGGTGATCCATGTATCCCTGTTATCATCAGACTGCTGCACTTTCCAGTTGCTGAATTTGATCTTGTTACTACCACGTGTAAATCGGTTCTTGAAATAATCTTCCCTTTCCTTTTCGTTTTTATAGTTCAGTGCCACACGCATGTCTGATGAAAGATAACCGGTCATGTGTACTTTGATACTGCCTTTCAATACCTCTCCATCCAGGGACAGAAAAGTTGAATCCGTATAGCGGTTCATTTCCTTTGCAGGTATCTCTACCTTCACCACCTTGTATTCTTTTTCATTCAATGCAATCATGGCCTCTTTACCTTGTATCCCTTCTGAGGGCATACCGAAGATGCAGCCATTATCAGTACCATCGAGAAACACGAACTGACCATCTATTTTGGCGGCACAGATCATATGATTGTCAACAATAGGCAGGGGCGTTTCTGAATAACTATAGGGTAGGTGCCTTGTGCCGATCCAGGTGAAGTAGGCCGGTACTTTGGCATGATTCAGCATAGCGGTAAGGATGCTTGCCATGTCTTTGCAATCGCCAAAGCGGCGGGTGCACACCAGGTTCGCCTCACGGGGCACAAAGCCTTCCAGGCCTTCTTCAAAGGCTACATATTTGATGCTGTTTTGCACCCACCGGTAAATGCGCTTTGCTTTATCACGGTCAGAGGTAAGCCCTTTGGTGAGCGAGTCGGTTAGTTGTTGCAGTTCTGTGCTCAGACTTTGGTTGATGTATTTAATGTGCTGGTAGTTGTATTGGTAAAGGTCGTCAATGCCGGACAGGAAGTTTTTCCACCCTTCTTTACTTTCTACCTTTTCAATATAAAATACAACATGGGTTGCATAATAAGAATCATCGGGAGCATCCGAATAGTATTTTATACCAGGCAGGTCTTTGGCTGAAAACGTGTAGATCGTCTTGTCTTTCTTACGGCTTTCTGTAAATGTCACCTTATCTGCATTGATACCTTTTATAACGTATTTCATCTTTACTGAGGATGGAAACACAATGCGCAACTCACCCTTTTGCACCGGGAAATAGCGGTCGAAATAGTGAGGAGACAGCAGGTGTACATCATTGTGCTGCAACTGGTAGTCCAGGTGGCGGGTAGCGCCAACCGTCACACCGGCAAAATCGAACGAGGTTGTCTTGGTATCATCATAAAAAATGGATTCCTGGCGGCTGCTGCCCGTACTGATATTAGCCACTTTCACCTTTCTGCTTTCCGGCAGCTGTATATATGCATCCCATTTCTTGAGCTCATTAAATGTACTATGATAAACCCTGCCCCGGCTCATCATCTTTACTGCATTGTCGCTGCTCAGCAGAAGGTCTTCTTCTATACTGCTGGTGGCTCTTAACTGACCATCTACCACCTTTATCTCCACTTCTGAAGAAAGATTGGTATAAATAGCTTCGGCCTCAGGAAAGGTCTTTTTCCAGTCTTGTGCCGGTGCTATCTGATACAGGCAAACACACACGAATGAAGCAGCTATTCTGGTGATTATTCTTTTCATGTCATTATGCTTTAACAAGGTTGCGTATGGTATGCAGGAATAACTTTTTTAGTGGCCCGGGGTTACACTCAGCAGCTTTCCATAATAATAAAATCTCTCAGTCAATAACTTACCGTTCGCATCATAATATTTGAATGTACCATTTTCTTCTCCATTAAAATATGTTCCGTCTTCTTTAACCTTTCCATTCTCATGGTATTTTTTAAACGGCCCATCGCTATTGTTGCAGTAATTGTTGTATTCAGACTTCAGGTTGCCATTGTTGTAATATTCGGTTTGTTTTCCTGTTGTTAACCCGAATTCATCTGTTGTTTGCAGCCATGTTTTTCCATTAGGATGGTATAGTTTGTACAATCCATTTGTCTTGCCATCAATGTACTCCATCTCTGCTGATTTGTTGCCGTTGCTGTAATAGGTGACTACTTTGCCAGTGCCGCCGGGCAATGGGATCGCAGGTACCAGTTGGCCGTTTTTATCCAAATAGCTATAGCTGGTTTCCATATCATGCTTATAATAGATAACACCAGCCAGCTCCCCTGTTTCTGCATAGCGTTTGAGTGAGCCGTGGACCTCGTTGTCTTTGTAGTCTATCTCCATTTCTACCTTGCCGTTATCATGGTAATAAAATTGTTTACCAGATAGTTGGCCGGCTACATAGGTTTCTTCCCTGTACAGTTTGCCTTCTTTTGAGTAGTACTTCCACACACCATCTGCTTCGCCCCATTTGTATTGTCCCTTTACGTTTACCTGGCCGCCATAGTGGTACTCTGTATAGGCTCCACTCAGTGTTCCGTGCTCATAATTTTTTTCCATCATTTTGCTTCCATCGAAGAAGTAAACAGTCAGCGGGCCATGCAGCTCGCCTTGTATATATTCTCCTTCAAACCGTTTGTCGCCATTGATGTGGGTGCTTGTATACTTGCCTGTTCCGTTCTTAAAGGTGGTGGTAAATATTTTTTTGCCCAACGTATCATACTGGTTCAAAGCTTTCAACCAACCCAGCTCGTAGACTTCCTCGTAATTCAATTTGCCATTAGGGTGGTAGTATTCATAAATGCCGGTAAGATCGCCATTGAGGTAAGTGTAGCGGGCTGTCACCTTTCCTTTCTCATTATATGTTACCCAATCGCCCGATGGTTCATCTTCAGAATACCATCCTTTTGATTTTAACTGGCCGTTTGGGTAAAAGTATTCTGCCGGGCCATTCTTTTCATCATTGCTATAGGTTATCTGGTATTGTTTTTTGCCATTCTCGAAATAACCAATGCTAAAACCCTGCAGTACTCCGTCTTTGTAATCATTAGTTTCTTTTGTTTTACCAGAGGGATAATAAAAGATAGACTTGTCCTGATGCTTGCCTGCGTCGCTATACACAGTGAACGATGTCTTGAAGCCATCTGCATTATACGTTGAGAGTTCGATGTTCTTGTTCTGCCTTGTTGAAGTACTGATCTCTTTTCCCTCTTTGGTATAGTACTTAGCCACTTTCAGCACATCGTTCTCAAACTGAAAAGTGGAGTACAATTTTCCATCCTCATCAAAATACCTGGCCAGGCCTGATGCTTTACCATCTTTGTAGGGCACCTGCATTACCAAAACACCTTCGTCAGAGTATTCTTTGTTGTCATCCTGCAACTTATCTTCCTTGAACAAGCGTAGTTCTTTTAGCTTACCGTTCTCATGATAGTTCTTTACCTCACCATCCAGCTTTCCGTCTTTGTATGTGCCTTCGAAACTTAACTGGCCATTCTCGTAATAACTTTTATAGGCACCATCCAGTTTTCCGCTGCGATAGGAGCAAACAACTTCCTGTTGGCCGCTTTTGTAAAAACTTTTGTAGGGGCCATCCAGTTCGTCATTGGCATAAGCCGCTTCGTAGTGCTTGCTGCCACTGCTGTAGTATTCAGTATAAGATCCGTCTTTTTTTCCGTCTTTATAATTGGTAACAGTATACGGGTGGCCTATGGCATAATAGGTACGTTTCTCGCCATGGAAGTTGCCGTTGGCGATAGCGGCTTTGCTGATGATGTTGCCCCATTTGTTGTAGATCACATCTTCTCCTGTTTGTACGCCGTTGCTCCATTGCTCGGTACCGCTCAGTAAGCCATTTTCCAGGTAGAACTTCCAGTCACCATCTTTTTTCCCTTCATTGGTAAACTTGCCTTTAGATTTCAGGTTTCCGTTGGGGTGATAAAATTCTCCTTCACCCACCACATCTCCCTTATCGTTCAACCTGCCTTTAGCAAACAATACGCCATCGTCGTAATGATAGATGGCGGGTGCTGACTGCCTCTTGGAATAATCGAGCTCCCAGGTGCTGCGGATGCCATTGAGGTAAGTTACAATTTCGGTGATGGCTGACTTGATCTCCTTGTTGTTCTTTTTTACATAGCGTTGGATGGACTCCAGTTCGATATTGGAGAAAGCGCTGTTTACAGTTGGTTCAAAGATCTTTTTGCTAAAGATCATCTTGAACATGGGCACATAATATTGCATCCAGAAATCGGGATTGCCTTCTTCGTATTGCAGCACTTCCATGAGGGCCTGCAATTGGCGTACAATAGGATCGTCCACTGAAGCCTGCAGCTTGTAGGCTTTATCGAGCGCTATTTTGGATAAAATGATCTGCTCTGCCCTTGCAAAGACCTCTTCGGATGTCTTTCTTTCTGCTACCACGCTGGTAACGTCGTCGGTTGCCTTGCTGATCTTATCGAGCATGCTGATGACATTTTTAAACTGATTACCCTGGGGGGTGATGAGGAGGTAGGTGAACATCGACATCATGGCAGGCACTATCCGCCCTTTTTTAACAGCACAACTTGCCAGCTTCATATGTGCACTGGCATAGTATGGATTGCGGATGATGAGTGTTTGGAAGATCTTTTCCGCTTCATCAATTTTTTCTTTTCTGAATAGAGTAATGGCCTTATTGAACAATAACGGTTGAGAAGCCGGGTATTTAGCCAGGGCGGCATCATAGACTTTCAAAGCCTCATCGGGTTGCTCCATATCGTCTAAAATGCTGCCCTTTAGCTGCATTAAGAGGAGCTCGTACTCCTTATCCTCGCATTGGAGGCCTTCTTCACAGGAGGCAAGAGCTGCGGTAAAATTGCTGTCCAGCGACTGGGTGTAAGCCATTTCGTATAAGGAGCGTACATAGTTGGTATCGTTTCGTGGAATGGTCTTATAAAGCTCAATGGCTTTATTGTACTGCTCCTCATCATGGAGCTTGATGGCTTGTTCAATTACTTTTCCTGATTCAAATGGACCGGAAGTTTGCCCAATAGCAGAGAGGCCCAAAAGACCAAAAGCACAACTGAGGAAGACGGATTTCATTGCAGTTAGATTGATAATTCTCAAAGTAAGAAAAAAAGTCAAATATAAGAACTGATGTTGGGAAGAGTTTAGAGGAATAGGGAATGGGCAAGAGTAATGAGTGATGAGTGATGAGTAAGGGAGTAATTAGCGATTAGCAGGTGGGGCGTAAACGATTGAAGGGAAAGAGCGTGAGGGGGCATACTTTTAAAAGTTTTTAAGGCTATAGTTATCGATTGATTGGTGCAGAAGTATAGCTTTGTTTTATGAACCTCCAGGAAAATATATCTCTCAGACCCTATAATACTTTTGGTATTCAAGCATACGCAAAATATTTCATTTCTTTCAATTCAATAAAAGAGCTTGAAGAGTTGCTCAATAACCGGGAAGTACAATCTATAAACCATAAACTGATTCTTGGTGGCGGCAGCAACCTTCTTTTTACCCGGAACTTTGATGGTCTGGTCATGAAGAATGAAATAGCCGGGATAGAGAAAGTGAAGGAAGACGAGGACTTTGTTTATGTTAAGGCAGGGGCGGGTGAGAACTGGCATGAGTTTGTACTTTATTGCCTTAAAAACAACTATGCAGGCGTAGAGAACTTGTCGCTTATTCCTGGTAATGTGGGAGCATCGCCTATGCAAAACATTGGTGCTTACGGCGTGGAGATCAAAGACATTTTTCAGGAGCTGGAAGCCTTTCATTTAGAGGACAAAGCTGTAGAGCGTTTTTCGCTGGCAGATTGTGAATTCGGCTACCGTGAAAGCATGTTCAAGAGGAAGTATAAAAACCTGTTTGCGATCACCTCTGTTACTTACCGCTTACGGAAACGACCTGTCTTCAATACAAGCTATGGCGCTATTCAACAAGAACTGGATAGCATGGGTGTACAAGAATTGAGCATACAGGCGATTTCTCAGGCCGTGATCAACATCCGGAGCTCTAAGTTGCCCGACTGGAAAGTTACCGGCAATGCCGGAAGCTTTTTCAAAAACCCTCAAATTCCCAATGCACAATACCAAACATTAAAACAAGAATTTCCTAACATAGTAGCCTTCCCAGTGGACGCACAACACACCAAACTTGCCGCTGGCTGGCTAATTGAACAGTGCGGCTGGAAGGGTTATCGCAAAGGTGACGCTGGTTGTTATCCTAAACAGGCGTTGGTGTTGGTGAATTACGGTAATGCAAAAGGCGAGGAGATATTGGAATTGAGTGAAGAGATCATACGGTCTGTGAAGGAGAAGTTTGGAGTGGAGTTGGAAAGAGAAGTAAACGTGGTTTGACTTTTCTTTTATACTGTTTGCATCATTTTGCATTACACTCCTGTCCTTTATAGAAAGTATTTATGAAAAAGGTTGTGATTGCGTTCCTCCTTTTCCAGGTTGTTCTGAATGCTAACAGCCAAGGAGCAGCTAAAGCTATTTTTTTCGAACTGGGTGGTCCGGGTCTTGCTTCTATCAACTTTGACACCCGTTTTGCAAAAAAGGAAGACGGCATTGGTGCCCGCCTTGGCTTTAGCGGTTTATCCTTCAATTTTTTCGGAGATAGAGAAAGCGTATTCTTATTTCCTGCAGGCCTTAATTATTTAATAGGTAAGGATAACAAGAATTATTTTGAACTCGGTGCTGGCATTACATTTATTGCAAGTTCTGGTTCCAATAGCAACAGTTCAGATGATGACGACCTTTTTGAAAGTACTTTTGGCCACTTAAATTTTGGGTACAGGCTGCAACCCGCAAATGGTGGCTTCTTTTTCCGTGCTGCCATCAATCCAATTATTGCAGAAAACCGTTTCTTCCCTTTCTATGGCGGCATTTCTTTTGGTTATAAATTTGGTAGCGCGCGGAATAAAGAATTGGAATAAATGATAATACGCAATGCTGTCTCAACCCTGCGTATTATCATTTATTGCAGCGCTTACCTATAATCATCCTCTTCATCTTCATCAAAAGAAGAGGAGGTTTGGATGTTGAGCATACTGCCCATGAGGTCTTTGAACTCCACAGAGGTTTCGAGGATCTTTTTACTGATCAAAGAATAGGCTGCAAGGCCGTGCAGGACAAATTCCATGAGCAGGGCAGATTCTCTTTCATTAGCATGGGGGAAGGCTTTCTTCACCAATGCATGCAGACCATCTACCTGGTATAGCTGGTTGATTTTTTCCCTGTCTTTAGTACCGAAGAAGATATTCAGGTGGTGTCCTTTGTCGAACCAACTGATAACAGACTTGTATGGGTTTTCGTCACCGGGAGACGATTCGCCTTTTTGTCTTGCCCTTTTCTTCAGCATTTCCGGATTGGGGAAGTACTGAATAAACTGAGACCGAATGGCTTTATCCAGCAGGTTCATAGCCACCTGATAAGGCCCCTCCTGTTCGCCTTCATAGACCAGTTCTATTTTACCGGTAATGGCGGGAATAATACCCACCAGGTCGTTGATCCAGATTTGGGTAGTTGGCTCGTTATTGATGATCAAGCGGCGCTCGGCAGCGCTGAAAGCATTTTCATAAGCTGCAATGGTAAGGCGGGCACTTACCCCACTTTTCTTATCCACGAACTCACTGCTCCTTGCTTCAAATGCCACCTGTTCTATCAGGCGCTTCAGCAGGTCGCTCACAGTTATTTTTTCCTTTTGATCGGGCTGAACTTCGGCTTCCTGTTCCGTGATTTCCAGTGCATGCTCCAAAGACTTAGGATAGTGGGTCAATATCTGGCTCTCGATACGGTCTTTCAGCGGTGTTACAATAGAGCCCCTGTTGGTGTAATCTTCGGGGTTGGCCGTAAACACAAACAGGATGTCGAGCGGCAGCCGCAGTTTGAAGCCTCTTATTTGCACATCGCCCTCTTCCAGGATATTGAAAAGCGCCACCTGTATCCTTGCCTGCAGGTCGGGCAGCTCGTTAATCACAAATATGCTCCGGTTGCTTTTGGGAATAATGCCGTAATGGATCACCCGTTCATCGGCAAAGCTCAAACGAAGATTGGCAGCTTTGATCGGGTCAACATCACCAATCAGGTCGGCTACACTTACGTCGGGTGTAGCCAGCTTTTCGCCATAACGGTTGCTGCGGTGTACCCATTCAATAGGTGTATCATCACCTTTTTCCAAAACAAGGTCTTTGGCGTATTTGGAAATAGGATGCAGCGGGTCGTCGTTTATTTCAGAGCCGGTAATCACCGGGATGTATTCATCGAGCAGTTCCACCATTTGCCTGGCCATCCGGGTCTTAGCCTGGCCACGCAAACCGAGGAAAAGAATATTGTGCTTGCTGAGTAAAGCTCTTTCCACATCGGGTACTACGGTGTCGTCGTAACCGATAATTCCAGGGAAGGTAGTTTCTTTGCCCTGTAATTTTTTAATCAAGTTTTGCCTGATCTCTTCTTTAATGCTTTTAGGCTTATATCCTGCTTCTTTTAATTCGCGTATCGTATTGATTCTTTTAATGTCCATATCTATGTGGTTGTTGTATGGTCTTTTTGGTGTTTTTTAGTGGTCTTTTAGTAAACAGTTTTTCTCTTGCCGCTTTCGAAGTCTCTGAAAATAAAGGCGCCGAGGCGGTCGAGGCTGGCAAAGAATGCTTTACCATTATTTGTTTCGGTAAACTCCTGCACAAAACGCTGCAGGTAAGGATCCGTTGCGATCATAAAGGTAGTGATCGGAATTTTCAGCTTCTTGCACTGGGCTGCTAAATTTAAGCAACGTGTGGTGATCTTTCTGTCGAGGCCAAAGCTGTTTTTGTAATAGCGCCTGCCTATTTTGAGACAGGTGGGCTTGCCATCAGTGATCATGAAGATCTGCTTGTTCGGGTTTTTGCGCCTGCGCAGCAAATCCATAGCCAATTCAATTCCGGCCACGGTATTAGTATGATAAGGCCCCACTTGCAGATAAGGAATGTCTTTAATTTCCACCGGCCAGGCATCATTACCAAATACTACGATATCCAATGTATCCTTGGGGTATTTTGTAGTAATGAGCTCGCTTAAGGCCATGGCTACTTTCTTAGCCGGCGTAATGCGGTCTTCGCCATACAAGATCATTGAGTGTGAAATATCGATCATCAGCACGGTAGATGTCTGGGCCTTGAAGTCTGTTTCGCGGATCTGCAGGTCGTCTTCCTGCATGGTGAACTCATCGAGGCCGTGGTTGATCTGTGCGTTGCGGATAGACTCGGTAAAGTCTATTTGTTCCAGCATGTCGCCAAAGCGGAAGGGACGGGTTTCGGGACTTTCCTCATCTCCGAGCCCTGGTTTGAAGGTAGTGTGCTCACCCTGCTTTGTCTTCTTCAGCTTACCAAATATCTCTTCAAGACTTTTTTTACGGATGCCCTGTTCAGTTTTGGGTGTAATAATGATCTCGCCTTTTTCCTGGTCTTCTGTTATATAACCTTTATCTTTCAGATCGTCTACAAAGTCGCCCATGCCATACTGGTCGTCTGTCAGGCCATATTCCCTGTCCAGTTGGTTCATCCATTGCAAAGCCTCGGCTACATCTCCATTTGTATATGTGAGCAATTGCATGAAAAGATCCAGCAATTGGTCGAACTTGCTCTTTCCCTGTGCCTCAGGATCAAACTTTGAGAAATGAAAACCTTTCATCACATGTACATTTAAACTTCAATCTACAACAAATCTGCCGTGTTTACATGCTCAATTTACATGCTTAAAATGAATTTAAGTTTTTGATATTACTGATGAGCCATAATAATTTGAGTTGATTGGAGCAGTGTAAGTTCGTGAATGGTCAATGGTGAATGGAATAAAAAAACCTGACAGGTATAACGGCTGTCAGGTTTTGATTGAGTTAAGATATGTATGGAAGAGGTATTATTGCTTTAGTTTGTACACTTCACTACCCGCCAGTAAAAAGCAACCTAAGCCATAATCTTCAAAGTCGGGCATGCTGGTGTATGTAACGGGCTGGCCATCTTTAGGCTCTTTACCGGTGCCTTGAACATAACCCAGGAAGCCATTTTTGTGCACAGCTTCTTTGGTCATAGCATTCCAGGCTTTTGCTATGACAGGTTTGTAGATGTTTTTATCCAGGATACCGTTGTTGATACCCCAGGCAAAAGCGTAGGTGAACAGCGCAGTGCCGGTTGTTTCCTTGCCGCCAAAATGGGTCGGATCGTGCAGACTCACATTCCAGAAGCCGTCTTCTCTTTGGATAGGAATCAGGGCTGCCGCCATGTCTTTAAAATCCTGCAGGTACTCGTTGTAGTGCGGGTCAGATTTGGGCAGCATCTCCAGCGTACGTGCCAAGGCAGCAATCACCCAACCATTACCGCGGCTCCAGTAGCAGTCTTCACCATTAGGTTCTTTGTAAGGCGGAACAAAATCTTTATCTCTCCACCACAGGTGGTCGGCAGGATTGTATAAACCGTTGCCTCCGTGCTTGTATTTGGTAAAAGCATACAGGTCATACATCTTGCGGAAGTAGTTGGTATCGTTATACACCACGCCCAGGCGGGTGAAGACCGGCATGGCCATTTGGAGGGCATCGATCCAGTTCCAGTCGTCACTCTTGTCGCTCTGCACCATCAGGTCGATGCTGGCTTTGGTGTCTTTGATGCGCTCCGGCTGTTTGTCGATCAGATAGAGGTCAATATAGGTCTGGCCGGCACATTGGTCGTCGGCATTGCGGGTAGTGATGCCGTTGCGGAAGCCCCACTTGTGTTTTTCTCCCCACTCTACAGCGTAGTCGTAATATTCTTTTTTCTTGTCAATAGCATAGAGCGCCATCAGCCCTTCGTAGTACACGCCGCGGGTCCAGATATTGCTTGGGCGTTCGCGGTTGGTGATGATGGACTTGCCCGGATCGGGCCACTTGTTCATAAAATAGGCATTGGTAAGCCTCAGCGGCTTTAATATCTTCTTTTTGGAAGGGAGCTTTTGGGCGTCGGCATTTGCGATCGAAAGAACAAAAAGAACCAAAAGAAGGAGTATGTTTTTACCATTCATAAGGAAACCTCGTTATCTAAGTTGCTCAAAAATAAGGCTCTAAGAAAGACGAAAAGCTGAAAATGGGCATCCTGTGGTGTCCTGTTAATGCTGAATGTTTCGTAACTTACTATACATTCCTTCCCCTTTCAATACTGCCTGCCTCCTTATTTAGACTACCGATAGTTAATTAAAAAAACAAAAATGAAAAAGCTATTGCTGCTTGGCATACTCATTCCATTATTGAGTATTAGCCAAACAAGAACTGTTGTATCTGCTCTGCGCGTTTTTCCCAAACAGGATAAAATTGCAGAATTTGAAAAAGCACTAAAGAACCATGCACAAAAGTATCATACGGGAACCTGGAAATGGAGGGTGTTTACTATTGAATCAGGCCCTGATGCAGGAGGTTACCATATTGTTGAAGGGCCCAGCACATGGGATGAGATCGACAAAAGAGGCGATCTTGGTGCCGAACATATGAACGACTGGATGAAGAATGTTGCAGCACTCTCTACGGAAAAAGGCTCTTCGAACTACGCGGTTTTCCGTGAAGATCTGAGTACTATTCAGCTCACTGATTATACAGACAAGATTGCGATTACACGTGTTTTTCCAAAGCCAGGCCGCTTTTCTAATGTGGAAGAAAATATAAAACTGGTTAAGAAAGCCTGGGAGGCCGGTAATCAGACAGTAGCTGTTTATGAATCCAGTTCTTCCGGCCCGGGACAATTTATACTTGTTTACCGGTATAAGCAAGGACTCAAGGAAAGAGAGCGGGATTTCCGCAAACCTTTTAAAGACAGATATATCAGTTCACATGGAGAAGCTGCTTACAAAAAGTACCTGGAGGATATAACCATGGATATCGATAATAGCTGGGGAGAATTGCTGTTTTACAATGCGGAATTGAGTTCGAAGTGAAGATTTGTAATGTCAAAGATGAATGTTTTCTGTAGTTGAGGTGGTGAAGATACTAGCTGGGTTTTGTGTGGTAGCGTGAAGCAGGAAAGATTCATAACAGGACCATAAATAAAAAACAAGGCTGGAGCTTAAAGCGCTACCAGCCTGTTTTCGAACCGCATTACATCCAGTTCCAATACAACACTTCTAGTCAACAAATAGCTTTGTTACACCTGCGGTGTTTGCAGCCCATTCCTTTGTATATACTTCATCCGCATTTGTAACATTTACCAATTCTAGGTTCTGGGCCTCAGCTTTTATCATCAACAACTGTCCGACACTTAACTTGCTATCCAGCTTTTTGATCAAAACATCAATGCTTTGTGCATCCAAGTTCTGCACCAATTGGCCACTAAAAGGAATTTCCAACCAAATGATCTCCTTTTGCCGTACATCCAATACGCCTAAAACTAAGCCCTTGCTTAAGCCAGCTTCTACCCTAACCTGGTGCTGAACACATGAGGGATCATAGGCAACGCCTGTTTTCTCTGATATCTTCATTGGATACCTGCTGTTCATCCAACCCAATACGAGGTTGGGCGCAATGCTTCCATTACTATAAGCATTACAGGTAAAGGCCACATATCTGGGACCTGCACTTTGCAATTCATTCAAGTCTATATTAATGTATTCCGCAGTACCTATCTTATGTGGAATGTACCGTATGTCGCCGCTATGCTTGCAACCTGTGGCAACCAAGGAACTGAAGGAACATATTTCTGTTCTTCTCTCATAACCGATATGACAGCTAAGGTCCATATCCAGATGTTGAGCAGGCAGACCATACCCCCACTGCATGAATACCCGAACTGTGTCACCTTCCACAGGAAAACGTGTTCCCATCAGAACATGATGCACATCCTGTATCGTTTCGCTTCTGTCACCAATAGAAACCGGAATTTTGAACAATAATGGATCTATAAAGATTGTTTTACTGGAAGTTTCCACACTCGCAAAACGCTTCTTCATAGCAAGCAGACACAATTGTCCTACAGCAGATTTCATTGCATTTAATTGCTCTTCATCATATAAAGACAAAAGCACATTGCCCGGGATCCTTTTGGAAATGCCACCCAATGGTTTGACAACCCTTTCACTATTTTTAGCAAAATAGTTGTCTGCATACATGTTTAGTGTGAACACCAAACGTGCAGGCACTTTATCAATAATCTGAGCAAAAGCCTCTGTTGTGACATCACTACCAAACCAAAGCATATTGGCAAACAGCGAACGGGCAAACAAGCCAGGACGTTGTTCCAATAACCACATTGTTTTATCTACATCATAGCGCAGCCGGTACTTTTCCACCTTACCTTGCCACACTTCGTAATCCTGCCTGTAAAATCTATCAACTATTATTCTTAATTTTTCAAAGCCCTGGCGTCTGCTGTATTCGGCCAACCGCAACGCTCTTATAAACCGTATCCACATACCACGCTTGGGATGCATCATTTCACAGATCTTTTCTGCATCCAAATCCAAGTTGTTCAGCCATCTGGCTACCATCAAGCACTCTTTACGATTATATTTTAACTTCAGACTTGCCTTTGACAAGATCTTAGCACTTGCAGTCCGGTCCAAGCAAACATGCACATTCCTATT
>CBKWHA010000011.1:0-44733 GCA_966674115.1 uncultured Chitinophagaceae bacterium | reverse complement strand
GGCTACCTGTTTATATTAATTTTACCTTGATATATAAATAAAAAACCGAAGGGTTATAGCCTTCGGTTTTTTATTTATAGAGCTCTTAATCACTCATTACTGATTACTCATCACTCATCACTCATCACTCATCACTCATCACTCATCACTCATTACTCATTCTTACAACGTCACCCCACTCTTGAAAATAGCAATCTCACGGAAACCTGCTTTCTCATGACTGGCTTTCTCACCGCTAGCTATACGGATGATCTTATCAATCATTTCTTCCAGTGCAGCATCAAAGGTTTTATCCTCAGCCAAAGGACCAGCATTGTAATCAATCCAGTGTGGTTTGTTTTTAGCCAACTCAGTATTGGTAGCAATTTTCAATGTTGGAATAAAACTGCCAAATGGTGTACCACGGCCAGTGGTAAACAACACAATATGACTTCCTGCAGCACCTAAAGCAGTAGTAGAAACCAGATCATTTCCCGGAGCACTCAATAAGTTCAGACCTTTTACTTTTAAACGCTCACCATATTTTAATACATCCATAACTGCAGCATTCCCACCTTTTTGTGTACAACCCAGGGATTTATCTTCTAATGTAGTGATACCACCTGCCTTATTACCTGGAGAAGGATTCTCATAGATTGGTTGTTTCAGCTCAATGAAATATTGTTTGAAATCATTGATCAAGCTAACAGTTTTATGAAAAACATCTTCAGTCACGCAACGATCCATCAGAATAGTTTCTGCACCAAACATTTCAGGCACTTCCGTCAGCGTAGTAGTACCACCTTGACTGATTAAGAAGTCTGAAAAGTACCCCACCAATGGGTTAGCTGTGATGCCTGATAAACCATCAGAACCGCCGCATTTCAAACCTACTTTCAATTCAGATAGGGGAATAGGTTCGCGTTTGTCCTTACGTACTTCTTCATAAATTTCTTTTAGCAGGGCTACCGCTTCTTCCACTTCGTTCTTAGCTTTCTGACTGGCAAGGAACTTGATACGGCTCTTATCATAATCTCCCAAGCCTGCTTCAAATTCATCGATCTTGTTGTTTTCACAACCTAAGCCTAAGACCAATACACCACCAGCATTGGGGTGACTTGCAATGTTAGAAAGCATTTTACGGGTATTCTCATGGTCATCACCCAATTGAGAACAACCATAATTATGCTTGAAAACCTCCATACCTTCAATATCTGTAGGGTTCACCTCAGCCTTGAATTCACGTATGATCTGCTCGGCTATACCATTTACACAGCCAACGGTTGGCACAATCCAGATCTCATTACGGATACCTACTTCACCATTCTTACGGCGATAGCCCTGAAATGTTAGATTGCGCTTCGGATGTGTCAACTCAGTAAATGATGGATTATAGGTATAATCGAAAACCTCTCCCAGCTTTGTTTTTACATTATGTACATGCACATGCTGTCCTTTTTTGATAGCAGCGGTAGCTTTCCCTATAGGGTATCCATATTTTAAAATATCTGCACCTTCTTCAATATCATGCAAAGCAATTTTATGTCCACGTTCGATTTCATCCAGCAGCTCTACGCTGGCCCCATCCACATTGATAACATCGCCTTTGCTGAATGGTTTTAATGCGATCACCACATTATCCCGTGAATGGATCTTAATTAATTCTTTCATGAATTTGTTTGTATTTGATTTGTTATGGCCATCCAAACTATTTACTATAAATTCTCTACGGCTTTCTGCATGCCATACTTCTCTATACTGATAAGATGTTTAGAGACAGCTTCATGCAATCCTTCCACACTGTTCAGATTCATCTTCCAATTCTTTTCATAACCTAAAACTTTGGTCACTACTTCTTTTAATGATGCTTCGCTACCATCAGAGGCAGCCCAGGCACTCCTTAACAATTCCATTACACCTGCATCATCATTGAGCGCAATAGTTTCTTCACCTCTTTTCCCTTTATAAAAAGCAATAGTAGCAGCCAGGGAGAAAGCTAAACGTTGTGGAATAGAACCCTTTCTTCTTTTGTACTCCAGGATAGAAGGAAGTACACGTGTTTCAAACTTAGACCATGAGTTCAGCGAAATGCTCATGAGCAAGTGCTTGATGTAAGGATTGCGGAAACGGTCTATCACTTCATTTGCAAATTGCTCCAGCTCTTCTTTCGGCAGGTCCAGCGTAGGAATGATCTCTTCAAAAATGGCATCTCTCAGGTATTTGCCTACAACAGGATGCTCCACAGATTCTCTTACTGTATCGATTCCATACAAATAAGCAACCGGAACCAGGGTGGTGTGTGCACCATTTAATATCCTTACTTTACGTGTACGGTAAGGAGTAATGTCTTTTACAAATAATACATCCAAACCTATGGATGGGAAAGGCAGTTCTTTTTGCAATTGTTCAGGGGCTTCAATCACCCACAGGTGGAAAGGCTCGCCTTCTACAACCTGCTTGTCTTCATAGCCTAATTCAGTAGTAATTTCAGCAATTCTTTCCCTTGGATAACCGGGAACGATCCGGTCAACAAGTGTATTACTAAAGGTGCAGGCTGTATGTAACCAATCAACAAAGCCTGCTTCATAACCCCACTTTTCAGCTAATTTGAGAATAACTCTTTTAAGGTTGTCTGCATTCTTTTCAATCAATTCACAAGGAATAATGTGAACACCTTTTGAAACATCACCATTGAAAGCTTTATAACGGTGATGTAGCCAGATGGCTAATTTTGCCGGGAATGAATTTGGAGGCGTGTCAGTAGGCTTATCGTTTTCATCAAACGAAATTCCAGCTTCTGTTGTGTTGGAAATGACATAGCGCATTTCAGGATTTTCAGCAGTTTTCAGGTAAGCGCCAAAATCTTCATAAGGATTGATACCGCGACTGATCACATCAATGGTTTGATGAGTACTCTCAGGTTTGCCATTTTTCAATCCGCGCAGGTAAAGAGTATATAAGCCATCCTGCTCATTCAGCATGTTTACCATGCCTTTATCAATTGGCTGTACCACTACTACAGAACCATTGAAACCATCCTTTTTGTTCAATTCATGAAACATCCAGTCAACAAAACAGCGAAGGAAGTTTCCTTCTCCAAACTGAAGAACTTTCTCAGGATATTCCTGATATCCAGAGTACGTTTTTTTACTTAATAGCATACTTTCTTTTTTTACTGCCCTCAGGGCTACGTTTAGATTGTCAGAACTTATATTGTTAGTGTTAATTGTTTGCTTTACTTTTCATTGAGATTGTAAACACGTCCTGGCCAGTAGCATCTCCTTGTTCCTGCAGTTTTCCAAATGCTGCAGTAGTTGCATAATCAATAATTTCCTGGGGCTCTTTTTCATGATACAAGCCATAGATCAAACCAGCCATAAAACAATCTCCACTACCCGACCGGTCAATCACACCTTGACAAGTAAATTCATTCGAATTAAACTGCTGTCCATTCATATACAAACTCGTATAATACAAGACATCATTTGCATTGCCATCAAAACGGAAAGTATTAGCAACAACTTTGCACTTAGGAAACTGACCCATGATTTCAAGAGAAGTTTTCTTTGCATGTTCCAGAAATCTTTCCTTGTTTTTATTGGTGCTGATGTCTTCCTCTATTGAAATACCAAGCATTGTATGAGCTGCCCAGATATTGCCCATCACTACATCGCAATACTGCACAAGTTTCGGCATAATGTCTGTCGGTTGTTTGCCATATTTCCATAAGCGTGAGCGGTAATTCAAATCAACAGAAATCGTAATACCCTTTTTGGCTGCAACTTCCAATGCTTCCAGACAAACATCAGCAACATTTTCATTTAACGCAGGGCTAATTGCTGAAAAATCAAACCAACAAACGTCCTGTAATACCTTGTCCCAATCGATCATTCCTCTTTTTATCTGGGAAAAAGAAGAACCTTCGCGGTCATAGGCCATCTTGCCCTTTAAATCGGCACCACGCTCCAGGTAATAAACACCAATGCGGTTGCCTGCAAATAAAATTGAGGAGGTGTAAATGCCTTTATATTCCAGGTAATGTAATACATGCCTTGACATAAAGTTATCAGGCAGCACAGTGCAATATTTCACAGGCACATGCCATCCGGCCAAAGCCGTTGCCACATTTGCCTCTGCTCCACCAACATAAAGAATCATTGGGTTATCTGCGATGGCCTCATTGGCTGCAGGCGATATCCGAAACAATAATTCTCCGAAACAAAATACTTTTTTCACATAGAACTGTTTGCAGTACCATTCTAAAAGCTGGTGGAGGATGAGTAATGAGTGACGAGTGTTTATCTCATTTTTGATCACTCATTACTCATAACAACCTAAATCCACTTTCTGTTAGAAAATATACTTGGTACTTAAAAAATTAGAATGATGACCATGAACGATTTCATTGATCAGTTGTTTGTTGGTTTCATTAAGTTTCGTTGCAACCAATGATCTGATAGAAAAAGCACGCAAAGCATCAACCACAGAGAGTGTTCCTTCTGCACTATCCTTTCTGCCGGTAAAAGGGAAAATATCCGGCCCGCGCTGGCACTGGCTGTTAATGTTCACACGGCTTACCTGGTTCACCAGCGGGTCAATAGAAGAAGAAAGTTCTTCTATATCATTACTGAAGATGCTTACCTGCTGCCCGTGTGTAGAGTCAATAATATATTCTATAGGCTCTTCCAGTGATTCATAAGGCACTACAGGTATAACAGGACCAAATTGTTCCTCGCGATACAATTTCATTTGATCATTTACAGGATATACTACAGCGGGAAAAACAAATGAAGCAACAGCGGCACCCCCATGCTCATTCATTACCTGAGCACCATGCACTTTGGCATCCTCAATGATCTCTTTTAAATACTCAGGTTTGTGCGGCTCTGGAAGTGGCGTGAGCATCACACCTTCCGTCCAGGGCATACCAAATTTCAATTTAGTAATAGCCTGGGAAAGCTGTTGCACAAATTCATCTGCAATGCTTTTGTGTACGAAAATGATCTTGAGCGCTGTACAACGCTGTCCGTTGAAGGATAATGATCCCAACACCGTTTCCTGCACAGTGAGTTTTAAATCAGCACTAGGCGTAATGATAGCAGCGTTTTTAGCATCCAGCCCAAGGATAGCCCTTAGGCGGTTTACTTTGGGATGCAGCTTTTTGAGTTCATTAGCAACTTTAGAGGAACCAATCAGAGTCAATACATTGATCTTTCCAGACTTCATCAAGGCCGGTACAATAGCATGTCCCCTACCATAAATTGTATTCACTACACCTTTTGGAAAAGATTCCTGGAAAGCTTTCAACAGAGGATAGTGCAATAAAGTACCGTGCTTAGGCGGCTTGAACAACAGGGTATTACCCATGATGATGGCGGGAATCAGGGTGGTAAAGGTTTCATTCAACGGATAATTGAATGGCCCCATACAAAGCACAACGCCCAATGGAGAACGTCGGATCTGGGCTATGATACCCTGCTCCTGCTCAAAACGGGAAGAGTGGCGATCGATATCTTTGAGGGCATCAATGGTATCATAGATGTATTCCACAGTGCGGTCAAATTCTTTCACCGAATCAGCGTAGGACTTCCCGATTTCCCACATCAGCAGCTTAACAACAATGTCTTTTTGCTGGATCATTTTATGGGTGAAGGCTTCTACGCATTTGATGCGATCGGCTACAGACATAGTGGGCCATTCCCCACGGCCGTTGTCATAGGCTGTCACCGCTGCTTCCAGGGCTTCCATGGCTTCTTTTTCGGTACACACCGGGTATGTACCGATTAACTTTCTTTGCAGCCCATTTTCTGTACGGATGCAGACAGGAGAATACACTTCGTGTACTTTGCCCGTCCATTGTACCATTTCCCCATTAGATAAGTACTCTCTTTGGTGTACCTCTGTTAGTTTGTATTTCTCTGGTATCTGATCTTCTGAAACGAAGATCTGCTCCAGCTCATTAATAAAACTCATAATATTTGAAGGTTAAATTGCGGCAAAGATAGCCTCAAGCCCACAAACTACGTCCTCATACCGTTTGCAACTTTGCCGGTTGCGCTGCTTCTTTCCAGTTAAAATAATTGCTGGCGTTATTATAACAGATGTCTTGAATTACTTTACCAATCCATTCAATGTCATTAGGCAATTCACCATTTTCTATCTCCCTGCCAAATAAGTTGCATAAAATGCGGCGGAAATATTCATGGCGAGGATAAGACAGGAAGCTACGGCTGTCTGTCAACATACCAACAAATTTGCTCAGAAGTCCCATGTTGGATAGCGCATTCATTTGCTTGATCATGCCATCTTTTTGATCGAGGAACCACCAGCCTGAACCAAATTGAATTTTGCCGGGAATTGAACCATCATTGAAATTACCGATCATGGTAGCCATTAGTTCGTTATCAGCAGGATTCAAATTATAGAGGATGGTCTTAGTTAATTGATTGTTAGTATCCAATCTATCCAGGAATTTGGCCAACGCTCTTCCTTGAGAGAAATCGCCGATAGAATCCCAACCTGTGTCTGCACCCAATTGTTTCAACATGCGGGAGTTATTGTTACGCAAAGCGCCCAAATGATATTGCTGCACCCAGCCTTTTTCCCAATCCCATACAGCGAAGATCTGCAGCATGGCTGATTTGAATTTCAGGTTCTCTTCTCTGGATAATTCTTTACCAGAACGGATCTTATTAAAAGCAGCTTCAACTTCTGCATCTGTGTAGTCTTCTGCATAAATCTGTTCTAATCCATGGTCGGAAACAGAGCAGCCCATTGAAGCAAAGAAATCATGACGTTTTTTTAAGGCATCCAGATAGTCTGCAAATGAAGCAATGTTGGTGTTACTTACTGCTTCTAGTTTGGCTACATAATTGTTAAACCCGGCAGCATCATCCACATTCATCGCTTTATCCGGACGATAGGCGGGAAGAATCTTTACTTCAAATCCGTCCTCTTTAATCTTTTGATGATGATTCAGTGAATCAATCGGATCATCAGTTGTGCATACCACTTTCACATTCATTTTGCGCAGCAAATTGCGCACAGAATAGTCAGGTGTTTGCAATTTAGCAGTGCATTCGTCATAGATCTTTTTAGCACTGTCTGCATTTAAGATATCATAAACATCGAAGTAACGTTGCAACTCAAGGTGCGTCCAGTGATATAACGGATTACGCAAAGTGTAAGGAACAGTTGCGGCCCACTTCTGAAACTTTTCGAAATCAGGCTTTTCCCCAGTGCAATAGCTTTCATCAACGCCGTTAGTACGCATGGCGCGCCATTTATAATGGTCACCATACAACCAAATCTGTGTTAGATTTTCAAAAGTTTTATCTTCTGCAATCTGGTCAGGAGGAAGATGGCAGTGATAATCAATGATTGGCATTTGCTTGGCATACTCATGATAGAGTCTTTGTGCAGTTGCAGTTTGCAACAGGAAATTTTCGTCTAAAAATTGTTTCATATTTTATCAATTCACACCCTGATTGCCTAAGCTGGAGCGCTACTAAGCCCAACCCTTTTTGTACAGGGGATTGTTTATACCCGGTCTTGACAAATCATTGAAGACACAGATTATGTTTAAAAATTATTATCTAAAGAACTTACTCTATATTCAACTACAATACACTTAAATAGACCAAGGCTTATAAACTAACACCTCGTTTCCATGGTATAAAATCATCCTGACCATTAGCTACAGATTTTGCCTGTACTTCACCACTTGCCACCTTAATCACAAAGTCCAGGATTCGCTCCCCGGTTTGCTCAATAGTTTCTTCTCCTTCTATTATAGTACCGGTATTAATATCAATGATATCATTCATTTTATTAAACAGGGTGGTATTGCTTGAGAGTTTCAACACAGGTGCAATAGGATTACCGGTCGGAGTTCCCAAACCGGTTGTAAACAATACGATATTGGCACCCGAACCAACCTCGGCAGTGGTGCTTTCCACATCATTTCCAGGAGTGCACACCAGGTTCAAACCTGGTTTTGTTACTTGTTCCGGATAATCCAGCACATCTACTACAGGTGATGTACCACCTTTCTTGGCAGCACCTGCGGATTTGATAGCATCCGTAATCAACCCATCTTTTATATTACCGGGAGAAGGATTCATATCAAAGCCTGAACCTGATTCAATAGCCCGTTGGCTATATACTTTCATCAGATGACCAAACCGGTTGGCTACCTCCACACTTACACACCTGTCACTCAGGTTTTGTTCAACACCACATAGTTCAGGAAACTCAGAGAGAATAACTGTACCTCCCAATGCTACGAGCAAATCAGAGGTATACCCAATGGCAGGATTGGCTGAGATGCCTGAAAAACCATCCGATCCGCCACATTCAAGCCCTATGGTTAATTTGCTTAAAGGCGCAGATTTGCGCTCAAAGCTATTTGCATACATTAGCCCGGAAACCGTCTGCTTAATAGCCTTTGACATCAGTTCGGCTTCTGTACCTATTTTTTGTTGTTCTAAAATATAAAGAGGTTTGCTGAAGTTACTGTCCCTTTTTTGAATTTCATCTTGCAACATTTGTATCTGTGCATTCTGACAACCCAGACTTAAAACGGTTGCTCCTGCCACGTTTGGATGGGTAATATATCCAGCCAGCAGCCCACAAAGAGCTTGTGCATCCTGGCGAGTGCCTCCGCAACCACCTGCATGAATTAAAAACTTAATTCCATCTACGTTAGGAAATGGCCTTCCATTGCTTTTCTCCTGTGTGATTTGCATTTGAGAAAATTCAATGGTCTCAATATCTTTACCTTCCTTATAGGCTTTCAGGATTTGCTTGGCAAATTCTTTGTATTGCTGCGGTTTGGCATAACCCAACTCTTCCATCAAAGCATCTTTCAATACTTCCAGATTGTGATTCTCACAAAAAACCATAGGAACTACCAGCCAGTAATTGGCTGTTCCTACTCTGCCGTCAGCACGATGAAAACCCAAAAAAGTTTTATCCTGAAAGCGTGAAATATCAGGAACACTCCATGACAGTTTTCTCTCGCCTACTTCAAAGCTGTTGGCAGCATGCTTTACATTTGAAGTAGTGATGACTCCGCCCTTGGGAATAACATTTTGTGCTTTACCAACTAAAACACCATACATAGTGATAGTATCTCCTGGTTTGAGTTCCTCAATTACAAATTTATGTTTTGCAGGCACCCGCCCAGGAAGTGTGTAAGTACTGCCATTATATGTCACAGTTTCTCCTTCTTCAAGATTGGTTAACGCAACAAGTACATTATCGTCTGGATGAACCTTAGCAATTTTATGATTCATGGTGTAGAATTTAATGTTAATGGATATGTTGATTACACAAATTCTTTTTTATCCATCATAGACACTATTGCTTCTTTAATGCCATACCGTTCAATCAATTTAAGATATCTTAAAACGTTAGCATAAAAGTCTGGAATCAAATTGAGATCTTCACTCCAAAATCCATTATTGCCTAATATGCTTTCTACCAGGTCTTCAGGCGCTAGTTCCTGACATTTGTTATAAAACACACCAGCCATATCATCCTCATAAACAAATTCCTGACCTTTCAATGTTGCAAAATATCTATTACCCCTTTTCTTAACACCCTTTAAAAACTGTAGATAAGCAGCAAAGCAAAACCCAAAATATTCAGGAACTGTTTCATTTTTCTTATAAAAATTGAGCAATAATGGTATACAGCGAACTTTCATTTTCGCACTATACTGCAAAGCTACTTTACTCCAATTAAATGGTATGTAGGGATTCCTGAAACGGTCGAGCACGCTTGAACTAAATGCCTGAGCTTTATTGATATTCACTTCGTATGGAACGGAGGGTACGAGCTCAGTTTGTATAAGGTTCGTAATAAAACCTGAAAACACCTCATCTGCCATGGCTTCATGTACGGTTTCATAGCCTGCTAATAAGGCCGGAGCACAACCAAGTGTATGTGGAGCATTTAACAAACGCAATTTCAGTTCACGATATAACTCAACATCTGGTTCAATAATTACACCTTCATCAACCTGCTCAAATGATAAGATTGACCGGACATGTTCATCACCTTCAATTGCCCATAAACGATATGCTTCAGCTAAAATCATCAACTGATCTGTACAGCCAAGTTCGCCTTCAATTGCTGTCTGTGTTACAACATCTGGTTTACCAGGAACCATACAATCAACCAATGAATTGCAAAAATGATTATAAGTTTCCACCCACTCAATGAATTCATCTTCTAAACCATTAAGATGTGCAAGTTCCAGAACTACTGACTCCAGCTTTTTACCATTATCAGGAATTAACTCTGTCGGAACAATAACCAAACCACTACGTTCACTACCATTAAACGCATGATAGCGTTCGTATAAAAATGCCAACAGTTTTCCTGGGAATGAGGATGGTGGTTGTTGACGGATATCTTCCTGGAACAATTGAATGCCTACCTCAGTGGTATTGGAAATGACTACTTGCAGAGCCTGGTTGTGTGCACACTCAAGTATTTGTGGCCAGTCTTTGGATGCAATCAACACCCTGCTTATTGAGGAATTAATAACATTTTCTTCAACCAGAGTTCCATCCACCATGCCCCGCACACAAACAGTATATAAACCATCTTGTTGGTTAAAAGCATTGATATCTCCTTGTTTTGTAGATTTTACAACGACAATCCTCCCGTTAAAAATACCTTGCCGGTTAGCCTTATCTATAAGATAATCCGGCAAACCGCGCATCAATACACCCGTACCGAATTGCAATACCCTTTCCGGCAACTCAAGAATTTCTTGATCAGGCACTGCAACAGCACCAGAAGCAATATTTTTAATATTGTAACGGGATAAAATCATCTAACCTGAATGCTTATCTTTTCGATTGTTTCAGCAACCACTGCACCAGATCTTCCATAGCCTTGTAATTTTCGTATTTGGCAGGGAGCTTCCTTCCGTCTGTATACTCATTATACAACCAGGGATCGCCCACAGCAAAAACAGTTCCTTTACCTACTTTAGCAACTGCCATGATCACATCACCTTTATCTGTAAATACCGCTTGTACAGGAGCTTTTGCATTAATGGTACAGATCTCCTTCAAGTGTACGTTCTTCGCTGTTTTAAAAATAGGATGACCAGCAGGCACATTAAATGTTCCCATTGGATAATCATTGTTGATCACCTTGTTCCTGAAATCCTTATTAAACTGGAAACCAAACTTTTTTGCCAGAATATTGAAATGATCTAAATCTGTGTTGCTGGAATCATTAGCAAACAGAGCCAATACGCCACCAGCTTTTACCCAGTTATATAAAGCATTGGCATCTTTTTGCTGAATATATTTTGGATCAGAGACCTCTTTTTTGGTGTCTGGATCAACAATAATGAAAAGATCAACACCTTTCAGGTTATTGGCTGTTGGAGCCTCATACAATGTTTTTGTTCTGGCCCCAAACTTATTGAACACATGTCCGAACAAAGAATAGCCATTGTTATCCATTTCTTCCCAGATATAGTGATAAGGAACAGTATTTCCAAAAGCGTCTTTCTGCATTTCACCATTAAAATAATGGTCCAGCATTACTGTTTTACCCTTACCTTTTTTCAGGGTTGGCATCATTTCAATTTCATGGCTTGCTTTTAAGAAAGCACCCACACCCTTTGCATCATTTATAATCACCTTCTCACTCATGTAGTAATCAAAGCTGCCATCACGGTAAGGCTTGCCACCCAAACCGGAGACACTAACAGTACCATGAAGGTTCATCTGTCCGTTTTCCACTTTGATAAATTGACGAATAATACCGTCATACCCTTTTTGAGCAACAGCAGCATACTTTTGAGGAAGCCAACCATTACGTACACCTTTAGCCAGTGTATACACCAACATGCTGGAAGCAGAAGCCTCCATGTAATTCTTTCCTTTACCTGGCAGATCAACTATATCCCACCACAAACCAGATTTATCCTGAACCTTTGTTACAGCAGCAGCAAAACGGTTCAATATACCAATGATGGAATCTTTACCTGGATGATTAGCTGGGAACCATTCCAAAGCGTCTACCATGGCCATACCATACCAGCCTAAAGCACGACCCCAGAAATGAGGTGAACGGCCAGTAGTTTTATCTGCCCATTGCTGCTGACGAGATTCGTCATAACCATGGTACAGTAATCCGGTTTTAGGATCACGCGAGTGGCGCTCCATTAAAACGAACTGTTTGGTTATATCATTGAAGGCAGTGTCTTCATGAAAAGTTGCAGCATATTCAGCATAGAAAGGCTGTCCCATATACAAACCATCCAGCCACATCTGGTAAGGATATACTTGTTTGTGCCAGAAACCACCTTCGTTAGTACGAGGATGAGAACGCAACTGGCTGCGCAACACGTTTACGGCCTTCAGGTATTTTTCCTTGCCGGTCACTTTGTACAAAGTCAACACATTACGTCCACACAATACATGATCAATATTGTATTCATCAGGTCTGTATGTTCTGATGGTACCATCCTCCTGCACAAAATGGTCCATGCTCTTCTGAATGTAATTGAAATAGTCTACATTACCTGTATTCTTCCACAATCCCTCAATGCCTTTCAGCACCACACCCTGATCATAAGACCAGCGTACAGGCCTGCCTGAGGACATAGAAAGCGAATCTTTCCAAATGGTCATAACGGTCTTTGCCATCTCGGCCGCGTAAGACTTTGGCTGTACATTTACAGACTTTACCATTGTCTGGGCAAAAGCCGAAGTGCCGGCAGCAATCGTTAGTAACAGAAATCCTAGTTTTTTCATCTTCATTATTTTAATGTTCTCCATATTATTGATGAATGATCATTGCAAATATCTGGATAACAAGCATTATTCTCACCAGTAATTATTTCATTTTCAGTACATTATCCTTCGCACCATATGTAAACTCCGTTCCTTTTTTTGCCTTATTTACATCTGTCCCTTTCAAAACAATACCGCTGCTTTTTTCTCCGCTAACATTCAGCAGGAGTTCTGCGCCGTTATTATAAGAGATTTTATCCAACGTAATGTCTTTACTGTTATGAATATTCAGAACCGGATTTGTTTGGTTGGTAACCAGTTGCACATTACGCAAAGTAATGCCAGTACCTTCAGTCATATCCAAACCTTCATCGGCTTGCAATATCATGTTCTGCATAACAATGTTCTTTACATTCATTTCTGGCAGGCCTCTTACAAAAATAGCCTTAGCAGCACCGTTGGCTACAACATTATTAATATATATATTCCTGAACTGTGGCGTGGCTTCTGTAACCGGAAGTGTCTCTACTTTGGGGGGCTCCCTTCTTTCACCTGCCAATGCAATAGGATCCTGGGCAGCATAATACATATCAAAAAGAATAGCCTCTCCAGGAATATCTTTCATGGTAATACGATTGATGTAGATATTCTCTACAATACCACCACGGCCACGGGTTGTTTTGAAGCGCAAACCAATATCTGTACCAATAAAAGTACAATCATCTACCCAGATGTTCCTGGCGCCACCGCTCATTTCAGAACCTATTACAAATCCGCCATGTGCATGATATACAACACAGTTGCGCACGATGACATTTTCAGTTGGCATTCCTCTTTTACGCCCCTCTTCATCACGGCCAGACTTGATACAAATACCATCATCACCTACGTCAAAGGTGCTGTTCTCGATCAATACGTTTTTACAGCTCTCCAGGTCAAGACCATCGCCGTTCTGCGCATACCACGGATTCTTTGCATAAATATTACGGATAGTAATATTTTCGCTCATTAAAGGATGCAGGCACCAGGCTGGAGAGTTTTGAAAGGTTACTCCTTCCAGCAATATGTTTTTACATTGTGTAAGTACCATCAGGTTAGGGCGCAGGAAATCTTTGATCTCTTTAAAGAATTCAGGATTCTTACCCGGCGTGATGGCGCCCGCATTTTTCATTTTTGAGGCCCTCATGAATGCCTCAGAAGGATACCAGCTTTTTTTATCCTCACTCAATACACCGCCGGAAGCAATCAGCTTTTTCCACTGGCTTTCAGTTTGCTTATCCTTTTTCATCATTCGCCATACCTCACCGGCTCCATCAACGATACCAAAACCAGTAATGGCAATGTTGGTGGCTTTCGTAGCCCAGATCGGCGACTGGTTGCGCATCTGAGGTAATCCTTCCCAGTTGCTGGCTACTAATTCATACTGGCTTTTATCCTTTGTAAACTGCAAAACGGCATTTTTCTGAAGATGCAGGTTTACATTACTTTTAAGTTCTATCGGACCGGTAAGCCACATGCCGTTTGGAACCAATACTACGCCGCCACCACTTTTGCTGATGGTTGTAATGGCTTTATTTATACTTTTTGTATTGAGCGTAATTCCATCTGGCTTAGCACCAAACTTTACAATATTCACTGTATCCTTTTTGAATTTTGGAACAGGAACAACCGGCAACTTTTTGGACTGAGCCTGACTTAAAAAACCAACAAAAACCACTGAAAAACACAACAAAAATTTTTTCATATACTAAACATCAATAGTGAATTACTTTATTAGGCATACAAGTCTAGTAAGTTCCACTGTACTACCAAGTGGATTTAAGATATTTTTTTATGCAATCGTTGCCGAGAACGATGTCAACAATCACCATGAATCCTATTCTTCCATCCAGGAATACATTGAGTCAATTGTTAAAAGTTTATAAAAAGCAAAACGAATGGGAAAACATGATATATCTCACTTACAACTTTAAACACACAAGTTTATCTTTGTAATGAAATGAAAAGGTTTCTTATCATCCTTATAATGTTGGTTTATGGGCTTTCCTCAACAGGAATGTCTGTGAACCTGCATTTTTGCTGTGGCAAGCTGGATGAGGTTTCTTTTTCTTCTCTAAAAGAAAAGGGCTGTGCTAAAGATGAGGATTCCTTTTCTAAGAAGCGCTGCTGCGATGACAAACATCTTGAGTTTAAATTAAAATCAGACCAGGAACCTTCAACAAAACAGATCCAGGCTTATAAGCAACTTACAGAACCAATTTTAACTACCGCTTCTTACATCTTTTGGCAACCACAGCATCAACCAGTAAATGAACTAGCTACCGGACCACCTTTAAGAGCATCCGCTCTACCTCTTTTTATTAGGAACTGCATTTTCAGAATTTGATATGAACGTTAAACGGGAGACATGAAATCTACCTAAGTATTTCAAGTTTCTACGTTTTGTTACTTACCTGTTTACCAGGAACAATACAAAACCGTCAGTACGGATTTATCACACGATTAATTAATTCTGAAAATGAAATCATTTATAACATCAGTACTATTTGTTAGTTTACTGCTGCTTTCACACATAGAATCCATTGCTCAATCAAGGAAAGATTCCACTGTTACCTTTAAAGTTTTTGGCGCCTGTGAACTTTGTAAAGAACGTATTGAAAAAGCTGCCAAAGGCAAAGGTGTTAGCGCTGCCGAATGGAACGTGGATACCAAAATACTTTCTTTAACTTTTGACCCATCACGCACAACGTTGGAAAAGGTGCACAACCGGATTGCAGGAGTTGGCCATGATACGTACGTGAAAAAGGCTGATGATGCAGTATACAATGCCCTGCACGGCTGCTGCCACTACAGGGAGATAGAAGAACCCGAGCCCAGCGATACGTCTCATCAGACACATACTGAAATAAAACAGCTTAGTGAGATTGCACATTCACAATCTAGTCATTTGGTCACGGGAGTGGTGCTGGAAGAGGATAAAAAAGGAAACTTCAAACCGCTTGCTGGCGCAAGCATTATTTGGCTGGGAACCAGTGCCGGAACTTCATCTGACTCTTCTGGTTTTTTTTCTATCAGATCACAACAAAACAGCAATCGCCTGATCGTAAGCTATGCCGGTTTTAAATCTGACACTATAACCATCCTGAACCACCAGGAATTGAAAGTAGTGTTGGCAACCGGTAAGCAATTGAACGAAGTGCGGGTAACGGCTTCCAGAGCATCCACATACATCAATGCATATGACCCTTTTCGAAAAGCCGTAATGACTCAAAAAGAATTATTGAAGGCTGCTTGTTGTAACCTGAGCGAAAGTTTTGAAACCAACCCTTCTGTGGACGTTTCTTTTAATGATGCCGTTACCGGGTCCAAGCAGATACAGCTATTGGGACTTTCAGGAAATTACAGTCAGCTTACAGTAGAGAACCTGCCTGGGCCCAGGGGGTTAGCTACACCTCTGGGATTGAATTCAATTCCAGGTACTTGGGTTGAATCCATTCAGCTGATCAAGGGTACAGGTTCAGTGATCAATGGTTTTGAAAGCATTGCTGGACAAATCAATGTAGAATTGAAAAAGCCTGCTACAACTGAACAACTATATGCGAATGTTTATACAAACGATTTCGGCAAAACCGACTTAAACCTGAACCTGGCAAAAAAGATAGGGAAAAGGTGGAGCACTGCGTTACTGTTGCATGATGCTTTTGGCAATAAAAAGATGGATTTTAACAAGGATGGCTTCCGTGACTTACCCACTGGAAATTTGTTCAGTGGCATAAACCGCTGGAGTTATGATAATGAAAAAGGCTTCATGATGCAGTTTGGTGTAAAGCTGCTGAACGATGAGAAGACCGGAGGTGAAGTAGATTTTAACCCTTCAAAAGATAAATTGACCACTAACAATTATGGTTTGGAGATCGATATTAAACGGAAAGAAGCCTTTGCTAAAATTGGCTATGTTTTCCCACAAAAGAAATTTCAAAGTATTGGGCTGCAGCTTTCTGCTTTCGACCATCAGCAGAATTCTTACTTCGGTCTGACCACTTATAATGGGCGGCAGAAAAACTTTTATTCCAATCTTATTTACCAATCTATTATTGGAAATACAGATCATAAATTCAAAACAGGCTTGAGCTTTGTAATGGATGATTACAATGAAGATTTTAACACACAGAACTTTCAGCGGAAAGAAGTTGTCCCCGGTGCTTTCTTTGAATACACCTACTCCCCTACTGAAAAGCTTGATATAGTTGCTGGTATACGTGGGGATCATAATAGCCTGTATGGTGCTTTTGTTACACCCCGGCTAAATGTCCGTTATGAGCCGGTAAGCGGAACTACAATCCGGGCCAGTGCAGGTAGAGGACAAAGAACAGCTAACATCTTTGCCGAAAACAACAGTGTGTTGGTAAGTTCCCGAAATATTGTATTGCCTGTGCCTTCTAACACAAAGGCATACGGTTTAGAACCGGAAATTGCCTGGAACAAAGGCATTAGTGTAGACCAGAAACTTCGACTTTTTAACCGTAATGCAACTGTGAGCGTGGATTATTTCCGTAATGACTTTCAAAACCAGGTTGTTGTAGATCTAGAAGATCCAAGAGAAGTAAAATTTTATAATCTTAAAGGAAAATCTTTTTCCAACAGCTTGCAGACGGAAATCTCTGCTGAACCAGTTAAAGGGTTGAACACAAGGCTCGCCTACCGCTTCTTTGAGGTAAAGACAACCTATGGCAGCAGTCTGCTGCAAAAACCTTTAACAGCTCAACACCGGGCCTTTGCTAATCTTGGATATGAAATTAATGGTTGGAAATTTGATTATACCGTAAGCTATAATAGCAAAAAGCGCATCCCATCAACCGTAGGAAACCCTGGAGCGTATCAAAGGGAAAACTACTCACCAGATTATGCTGTAATGAATGCACAAATCAGCAAAACTGTAGGTAATAAGTATCCGGTTGACATTTATCTTGGAGGAGAAAACCTGACCAATTTCTTCCAGCGGGATGCCATCATAGCAGCCGACCAACCTTTTAGCCCTTATTTTGACGCATCCTTGATTTGGGGGCCAGTAAGTGGAAGAATGATTTATGGTGGATTAAGATTTAAGATTAAATAACTAACATATTTCATTAAATATAAAAGTGCAGCCGGACAATTTTCAGGCTGTACTTTTTTTACAATAAACTACCTCATATCCTGATCCTGATACTCCAGGTTATCAATCAACACATCCTCTGTTTCTTCCAGGTGCTTAAAAGCATAAGCCATCTTTTTACGATCAAACTCCATTTCATTGTTAGCCAGGAAAATGGTAGCCACCCCATTACCAATAAAATTCGTTAAAGCACGGGCTTCAGACATGAACCGGTCAACACCTAATAGTAATGCCAGGCCTTCCAAGGGTATGACCTTTACTGCAGAAAGAGTTGAAGCCAATACAACAAAACCGCTGCCTGTAACGCCGGCTGCTCCTTTGGACGTTACCATCAACACACCTATTATGGTAAGAACCTGTTCAAAACTCAAATGCACCTGGTAAACCTGGGCAAGAAAAATAGTAGCCATGGAAAGATAAATGGTAGTACCATCCAGGTTGAAAGAATAACCGGCGGGTACAACCAGGCCAACTACAGGTTTTGAGCAACCCATCCGTTCAAGTTTTTCCATTAAAGAAGGCAAAGCAGCTTCTGAGGAAGAAGTACCCAATACGATCAGCAGTTCTTCTCGAATGTATTTAAGAAACTCCCATAAGCTAATACGGTAGTACTGCAATAATAATTTGAGTACAATAAAGATAAAGAGAGCCATTGTGGTGTAAACAGTTAGCATCAGTTTTCCTAATGGCAATAGCGTATGTAATCCATATCTCCCTATGGTATATGCCATTCCTCCAAATGCTCCTAAAGGAGCCAAAATCATTACCCAATGCAATGCTTTAAATACATATTTGGAAATTACGGTCAGTGGCTGAATGACCTTTTCTCTATGGCTCCATTTACTCAACACAATGCCACATACAATAGCCAGCAGCAACACCTGTATGGTGAGGTTGTCTTTGAAAAACTGCCACCAGGTAAATGTTGCTGCCTGACCAGTATATTTTGAAATATCAGATCCTGCAGTTCCTGATGCAACAACACCACTTCCGGGACGAATGATATTGGCTACCACAATACCAATAATCAAGGCAATCGTAGTCACTATTTCAAAATACAAAATTGCTTTACCACCTACCTTGCCCACCGTTTTTAAATGGCTCATGCCGCTGATGCCGAGTGTAATAGTGAGAAAGATAATTGGATAAATGAACACCTTTACCACTTCTATGAAGGCTTTACCTAGTGGTTGCATTTTTATAGCTACACCTGGCGCAAAGTGCCCAAGCAAAGCACCAACAGTTATAGCCGTTAGCACCCAAAAAGTAAGGTTGGTAAATAATCGTTTCATGAATTAAATCTCAGATGTGCAGGATTAGAAAAGGAATTTAAGAATTTTTAAGCCAGGAGTTTACAATTTGTTGAATGCGTAAGGATATGAATAATGAAAGGAATCAATGGCTCATTAAGCACTTGAAATTGTTTGTCCAATAAAAAAGCGAAGCACCGCTGCTTCGCTTTTGTAAAAAACCTGTAAAGTTTTGTTATGCCTTACCAAACTGCTTGCGGATCAGGTTCAATGCACTACCTGCTTTAAACCATTCGATCTGCTGCTGGTTGTAAGTATGATTCAATTTGATCTCATCTTTTGTACCATCGGTATGGTGCAGTACCATTGTTACCTGCTTTCCGGGAGCAAACTCTGTTAAGCCTTTGATATCGATGGTATCATCTTCCTGAACTTTTTCGTAATCCTCTTTGTTTGCAAAGGTTAGCGCGAGCATACCTTGCTTTTTGAGGTTGGTCTCGTGAATACGGGCAAAGCTTTTTACAACGATAGCCCTAACACCCAGGTGACGTGGCTCCATTGCTGCGTGCTCACGGGAAGAACCTTCACCATAGTTCTCATCACCGACTACAACAGTTCCAATACCACTAGCTTTATACTTACGCTGTGTTGCCGGAACTGCACCGTATTCGCCAGTCAACTGGTTTTTAACATTGTCTGTCTGGTTGTTAAAGTAGTTAACGGCACCGATCAGCATATTGTTGGAAATGTTATCTAGATGACCACGGTATTTCAACCAGGGACCAGCCATAGAGATGTGGTCAGTTGTACATTTACCTTTGGCTTTGATCAATAAACGCAAACCTGTAAGGTCTGTGCCCTCCCAAATTGGGAATGGCTGTAACAGTTGCAGGCGCTGAGAATCAGAATTCACCACAACTTCAACAGAGCTTCCGTCTTCTGCAGGAGCCTGATAACCCGGATCATCTACCATAAAACCTCTAGGAGGCAATTCAAAACCTTTGGGTTCATCCAGCATAACCTCTTCGCCTGCTTCATTAACTAATTTGTCTTTTAAAGGATTGAAAGACAATCTTCCGGCAATAGCATATGCTGTTACAATTTCAGGAGAGGCAACAAAAGCATGTGTAGAAGCCAGACCATCGTTACGTTTTGCAAAGTTCCTGTTGAAAGAAGTTACAATAGTATTCTTACGGGTAGGATCGTCTATATGACGAGCCCATTGTCCAATGCAGGGACCGCAGGCGTTTGCCAAAACTACACCACCAATTTCATCAAAGGTGCCCAAATAACCGTCTTTTTCAATGGTATAGCGAACAACCTCTGAACCAGGAGTAACAGTAAACTCACTTCTTGTTTTTAATCCCTTGGTTTTTGCCTGTGCAGCTACGGAGGCAGAACGGCTGATATCTTCATAAGAAGAGTTGGTGCACGATCCGATCAAGGCTACTTCTACTTCATCAGGCCAGCCATTAGCAGCAACTGCTTCAGCCATTTTAGAAATAGGTGTTGCCAGATCCGGAGTGAAAGGACCGTTTACATGCGGCTCAAGTTCAGTCAGGTTGATTTCTATTAACTGATCATAGTATTTTTCAGGATTGGCATACACATCAGCATCTGGACGCAGGTGTTCACGAATACCATCTGCCAGCTCAGCCACTTCTTCACGACCAGTTACCTTCAGGTATCCTGCCATTTTCTCATCATAAGCAAATAAAGAACAGGTAGCACCGATTTCAGCACCCATGTTACAAATAGTAGCTTTACCAGTACAGCTAAGGCTGTCAGCTCCTTCGCCAAAATATTCTACGATTGCACCTGTACCACCTTTCACTGTTAAAATGCCTGCTACTTTCAGAATTATGTCTTTGGCAGAGGTCCACCCACTCATTTTACCAGTAAGCTTCACACCAATTAACTTAGGCATTTTAAGCTCCCAAGGTAAACCAGCCATAACGTCCACAGCATCAGCACCGCCCACACCAATGGCTATCATACCTAAACCACCGGCATTAGGAGTATGTGAGTCAGTACCGATCATCATACCACCTGGAAAAGCATAGTTTTCTAAAACCACCTGGTGGATGATACCTGCACCTGGTTTCCAGAACCCAATACCATATTTATTAGATATAGAAGAAAGGAAATCGTAAACTTCACGGTTGGTTTCAATAGCAGTATCCAAGTCTTCTTTAGCACCAACCTTTGCCTGGATCAGGTGATCGCAATGTACGCTTGAAGGAACAGCTACTCTTTCACGACCACAAGTGTCAAATTGAAGCAAAGCCATTTGCGCAGTAGCATCCTGCATGGCTACACGGTCCGGAGCAAAATCCACATAATCCTTCCCTCTTTCATATGCTTGGGTTGCAGGGCGGTAAGTATGTGCGTACAAAATCTTTTCAGCCATTGTTAGAGGCTTGTTGAGCAGCTTACGCGCCGCTTCAACCTTTGCGGGAAATTCAGCGTAAACATTTTTAATGAGATCCAGGTCAAAAAGCATGATAAACCGTTTTAGGAATAAGTAAAAGACACAGGCACTTTATCGTTGGATATACCGTGTCGCTAAAAATGCGGTGCAAATGTACTTAAAAACGGATTATTGAGAACGATAGACAACTATCTAATACATGATTATCTTTTTTATACGTAAACAGGAGACAATGAATCCATAAATTTTGAGCAAACAAACAAAAACCTAAGCGATTAAACCCCAAGATGCGTTACTGGTCTAAAGAATTCAGAAAAAGCTCAACTATTGAATAGATATTTAATATAACTATCTTGAACGAAGAAAAATAGCAGCTAAAATTGCGATTTTAAAAAATATTAACTATGACCGAGTTAATTTAGCATTATGAAGCATCTCAAAAATTTCATAGAATGGCAGGCCTTTGGCGTATGTTCTGCCATAGGCGAAAAAGTAGGAATTGCTACATCCCGTATTCGTATGTGGTTCATTTATATTTCTTTCCTAACATTAGGATCTCCCATCATTTTGTATATGATTGCAGCTTTCTTTATGAATATAAAACGCTACGTGCTGGCAGCGAAGCGAAATCCAGTGCGGTATTTATAGTTTATGGTTTAATAAACCATAAACTAAATCAGTTCCTTCAATTTTGCAACCACCCTGTCTACTTCTTCTTTGGTATTGTATTTACTAAAAGAAAAACGGACTGTGATCCAATTATCAGTTTTGTTAAGGGCTTTCATTACATGAGACCCGATATCAGCACCACTGCTGCAAGCGCTGCCACCGGATACACAGATGTTGTTGATATCCAGGTTCATCAGCAGGAACTCTCCTTTCTCTGTTTTAGGAAAACAGACACTTAGAACAGTGTAAAGACCGCCTGTTTCATCCCCATTAACGCTAATACCTGGGATATTGGCTTTAAGTTGTTGAGCCATGTAAGACTTCAGGTCCTTTATGTATGCACTATCCTTTTCATAATTGACGGTAGCCACTTCCAAAGCTTTTGCAAAGCCTACTATCCCGTAAACATTTTCAGTACCAGCACGCATGTTGCGCTCCTGTCCACCTCCATGAATGAAAGGCTTTATTTCAATATGCTCATTAACATATAATATACCTGTGCCTTTGGGTCCATGAAACTTATGACCAGAAGCAGAAATAAAATGCACGTGCAGATTGCTTAAATCGATCGGGTAATGACCAACTGTTTGTACACAATCTGAATGGAAGATAGCGCCATATTTCTGGCATAGTTCGCCCACTTTTTTGATGCTGAGTAAAGTACCGATTTCATTATTTGCATGCATTAATGTAACCAGGCTTTTTACACCCTCAGTGCTCTTTAGCTGCAACTGTTCTTCCAGATTGTCATAATCAATATGCCCATCTTCTTTCAGTTTTACATAACTAAGGGAAACCTCATTTTGCTTATTATAATATTCAGCTGTATGAAGAACTGCGTGGTGTTCTATTGGCGAAGTGATGATGTGCGTACAACCCAGATCGCGGAGGGATGTGGCTATAGCTGTATTGTTACTTTCTGTGCCACCTGAGGTAAAAAAGATCTCGCCTGGCTTGGCGTGTAAAATCTTTGCTACGGTTTTCCGGGCATTTTCAATAGCCAGTCTTGTTTCACGACCATAAGAATAAATGGAAGAAGGATTTCCAAAATGAGTGGACATGTAAGGCAGCATCGCCTCTAACACTTCTGGTGCCAATGGTGTAGTGGCGGCGTTGTCAAAGTAAATGCGGGTATCGGTAATCAGGAAGGGTTTACGCACTGTGCCTTCATTAATTTCATTAATATTTAGTTCTTCCATTATTTGAATTGGTTGCTTCATAAACGTGTTCACATCCACCAGTTGTTGATTTTTTAGTCGTTTGCAAACTGCAAAACTACAACCATATCTTTTTTGGGGAGATGATTTTTGTTAACTCTCGCCTCAGCTCACCCCCGGCCCCTAAAGGAGAGCAGCAGCGCTGTAGTGCCTTGGCTGTGTACTATCTCTAAAAGTAAAGCCCTCAGCCTATAAAGTGAGGGCTTTACTTTTTATGTATCTGTTTTAAGTATTTAAATGCTTTCCCTGATATCCTGCATTAATCTATTAGCTATATTATTAGCAGTTGTTTCAAAATTGCTTTCTGCATAAATGCGGATAATGGGTTCCGTATTAGAAGTGCGCAGGTGCACCCAATCAGTATCAAATTCTATCTTCAGGCCGTCTTCAGTATTGATAGGATTGTTTTTGTATTTCTTTTTGATCTTTTCAAAGATCTTGTTTACATCCAATCCTCCTTCCAACTCTATTTTGTTCTTTGAAATAAAATAGTCCGGATAATTGCCACGGAAGGATTTCAGACTTTTTTTGTAGCCAGCAAAATGAGAAAGGAAAAGTGCAATACCAATCAGTGCATCACGGCCATAATGAAAATCAGGAACAATAATGCCTCCATTTCCCTCTCCTCCAATTACAGCTTTTACATCCTTCATTTTCTTTACCACGTTCACTTCGCCAACCGCTGAAGGAAAATATTCGCCACCATTTTTAATAGTAATTTCTTTTAGCGCTTTGGTGCTGCTCATATTACTTACTGTATTGCCTTTTTCTTTAGACAAAATGTAATCGGCAACGGCTACGAGTGTATACTCTTCACCAAACATAGAGCCATCCTCGCATACAAAGCAAAGACGGTCAACATCCGGGTCTACAGCGATACCAAAATCAGCATTTTGCTTTACCACCTCTTTACTTAAAGCAGACAGGTGGTGCGGCAGCGGCTCCGGATTGTGGGCAAAACGACCGGTCACCTCACCGTTGAGCACAATTACTTCTTCAACTCCTAAGGCCTGTAACAATTGAGGTACGACCATTGCACCTGTGGAATTGATACAATCCACCACCACTTTATATTTCTTCACTGCAATAGCCTCTGTATTGACCAAAGGATATTGCAGAACCATATCAATATGTTTTTGCAGGTATGTATTGTTCTGGGTAACTGTTCCCAGCTTTTCTACAGCGGCAAAACTAATGTTTGCTTCCTCTGCCCTGCGGAGCACTTCTGCACCTACCTGGGCATCTATAAACTCCCCTTCGCTGTTTAAAAGTTTTAAGGCGTTCCATTCTTTCGGGTTATGGCTTGCTGTAATGATAATGCCCCCGGTAGCTTCTTCCAGTTTGGTAGCGATTTCTACTGTTGGTGTGGTTGAATACCCAAGGTCTACAACGTCAATACCTAACCCGACAAGTGCATTGATTACCAATTGGCTGACCATTTCACCACTAATACGACCATCACGACCAACTACTATTTTAGTATTTATTGATTTATCTGCCCTGCTTTCGGAGAGAATAGTGCCAAAAGCAGAAGTAAATTTCACGACATCGATAGGTGTAAGGGATTCGCCAGGCATACCGCCGATGGTACCTCTGATTCCAGAAATGCTCTTTATAAGTGCCACGTATTATAAGAATTTGGGTGGCAAAGGTAAGGAGTTTACAGGTTCATGAGTTGGAAGGTGTTGGAGTGTTGCAGGAAGCTTAAAGGATGTTGTTGAGACGTTCCTTACGATTAAATACGGACCTGGTATATAGTAAACAAGCAGTTAAATTACTATAACTCTACTGTATGTTACTGTAACCTATCTATAATATATACTATAAAAATGAAAACAGGTCGAAAATATGAAGAGGTGTTTAATAAATAAAGATGTGCATTCCGATTCTTTACTTTTGTAAAAAAAGGAAATGTCGACCAACGAATGGTACAAGAACTGGTTCAACTCGCCATATTATCATAAATTATACTTTGAAAGGGATGAAAGCGAAGCGAATAAATTCATTGAAAATCTGTTAAACCATTTTAAACCTGAAGCAGACAGCCGCATTCTGGATGTTGCCTGCGGAAAAGGAAGGCACAGCAAACTTTTAGCAAAAAATGGTATCGATGTTACGGGTATTGATATTGCCAGCGACAGTATTCGTTATGCCCAGCAGTTTGAAAACGGCAAATTGCACTTTTTTGTACATGATATGCGCCTCCCATTCTGGGTAAACTATTTTGATTTTGCCTTCAACTTTTTTACATCATTTGGATACTTCAATACGCAACGTGAACATGACGATGCCATGCGTACCATTGCAGGCTGCCTAAAGCCTGAGGGCTGTGTCATGTTTGATTATTTAAATGTTCATTATGTAGAAGATCATCTGGTGCATAATGAGGTAAAATCGATCAATGATACGCAATATGAGATTCACCGCTGGCATGATGATTCCCATTTTTACAAAAGGATCATTGTTACAGATCCTCATTTAAAGGAACCTTTGGAGCACACTGAAAAAGTGGCGAAGTTCAGCCTTGGTGATTTTACTGATATGTTCTCTTTTCAAAAAATGCAGGTGACGGAGGCTTTTGGCGATTACAATTTAAACCCGTATGATGTGCGTAAAACACCAAGAATGATTGTGGTAGCAAAGAAAATATAACAATGCACACCCCTTTAGGGGCCGGGGGTGTGTAGTGGTTTATTATTCATCAGCATCCATCTTGCAGTTTCGTAATAGGCGGTGGTTACCAGGGATAGTTTTCTTTTTATTGAGTCCTGCTGTGCTGGGGTAAAGTCTTTTCCGGGCATGAGATGGAGTTCTTCTTTTGTGAAATTGAGGTTCTTGGTAAAATAATAATCGTTGGTAAGCATGCCAATCTGGCCCTCATCATGGTAAATAATGAAGGCATAATCATTCTTCTTTCTTTTATGCAATATATCGCGCCCTAAAGTGGTATTGATGTATGATTGTCCTGTTAATCCGGCAATGGTAGGCAGCACATCGATTTGGGAAACCACTTCGCTGCGCTTTTGAGGCGTTAGCAGCTTGGGGGCGTAGAAGAGTAAGGGTACATGTTGATCGGTCAGGCGTTTGTCGGTCCAGAGTTTTGGATATACTTCGCGCGCATTGCCAGAAACGCCGTGGTCGCCGATGAAGACAAAGATGGTGTTGTGAAAATATTTTTCCTTCCGGGCAGATTCTATAAACTTCTGAAAACAGAAATCGGCATAGCGGAAGGAATTGAACTCATCGACCGATTCGAAACCGTATTTGTGCAAAGTGTCTACCGGTAAATTCATACGCCCGAACTCGTGCTCACTCTCCGGGATCATAAACGGACGGTGGTTGTCTGCAGTTTGCACAATGGCAAAGAAGGGTTTGGTTTGTTGGGCAAAGACTGCGTTAGCCTCGAGAAACA
Organism: uncultured Chitinophagaceae bacterium; assembly: GCA_966674115.1. Classification (GTDB taxonomy): domain Bacteria; phylum Bacteroidota; class Bacteroidia; order Chitinophagales; family Chitinophagaceae; genus Flavisolibacter. The sequence continues at coordinate 17,853 of CBKWHA010000011.1, read as the reverse complement.
AATCCTTGTCTGATATGCCCCATACATTTACAGGCTTTGCCTTGAACTTGCCTTCCGTATACATGTGAAGGCCTTTTATATTTTGCAAAATGCCTTCGAAGTTGTTGAAAGAAGCACTTCCACCCAGAAAATACATTTTTTCGTACCCCTCAAAATGGTTGATGATGGTATGTTGTTTTAAAGCTTCGGGGTTGCGGGTTGAAAATTTAGATAATTGCACATCGGGTATGCCGGTAAGTGTAGCAAATAAACCTCTGGCTGTTGAAAAATGGGGTGTGAAGCAACGCTCGAAGAGAACACCGCTATCTGCCAATGATTGGAAAAATGGGGTTGTATTCAGGGGATTGCCACTCATGCCGCTTTTATACATGCTGAAGGATTCGCAGAGCACCAGCACCACATTGGGTTTTGATTCAAGGGAATGAACGCCTGGTGCTGTTTCGCGGCGGTACGAAAACTCCTTACCAGTCAGCCCCATCCATTCTGCCACAAGCGGAAAACTCTCCCGAGCCTGTTTTTCATTAAACTGTGGCCTGCGGAACTTTAAGGTGGTGAAAAAGTTTTGAAGTGGATTCAGGGCCAGGTAGGACTTAAAGCTATCCTGTAAAACAAACGCACGGTTCCACTTCAGCGGCTGCAGGCCAGCATTGCCGTACACCATCAGGCCAAATAAAAGAGCGGCCAATATGAACCATTTGCGGCGGTAAGGAATACCCAAGCCCTCTGTTTTGGAAATCACATAAATGTGCATCTGCCGGAACATACGGCGCAGGAGCAAAACTGCAATTACCAATGCCAGGATCAGCCAGAACATAGGATAGGATTGCCACAACATGGAAAAAGAAATGCCGGGATCTTCCATGAAGTTGAGGGCGCTGGCATTGAGGCGGGTTTTATTGTAAGAAAAGCAGCCGAAGTCTGCAGCAAAGAAAAAGATGACAAAAAAGGTAGCGAACGCCAGGTACCAGGTCCATATCTTTTTGTTGTGTTCAGAATAAAAGGGCGAAAATGAAGGCCGCAGGCTAACCAGGATGATAGGTAATAGGAGCAAACTTATCCAACGAAGGTCGTAGCGCAAACCCAGGAAAAAGGATGGTATGAGGTCAAAAAAGGACTGGTCTTCCGGACGAAAAGCAAAAAAGGTAACCAGCCGGAAGCTGGTAAACATCAGCAGGTAAATTCCCAACAGGTTGATGACCCAAAGAAGTGTTTTTGGTAAGCGGGTTTTTGCCAGCATTTTTGTTAGTTTATTGTTTATAGTTTATGGTTGTCGTAACGGGAAAACAGCTTACAATATATTGGCTGTTGGCAGGGCAACTTTAAAGCTTAACCATAGAACTGCGCAAAGCAACAACATTTTAGGGGGCAGGAAAACATAAAATTGACAAAAGAGACTCATTCGCCTACAAAACTTACAAAACAGTTATCGAATAACATTTGGGGGCTGCAAATGACATTTGGGACCTACAAGCCGTTATTATAGCTTCTTCCACTTACTTTTGCGGCATGCAGGCCGTTATTATTGCTTCATCGCTTTGGCAACAATTAGAATTGTGGGATAAACAGTTGTTTATCAAACTAAACAGCGAGTGGACCAACCATTTTTTTGATATTGTACTGCCCTATTTCCGTGATTCTGTTTTCTGGGCACCTCTTTACCTATTTCTTTGGGCCTTTATTGTACTGAACTATGGCAAAAAAGGCTGGTGGTGGGGGGTTGCCTTTGTATGTACGGTTGCCATTGCAGACATGGTAAGCAGCCGCATCTTTAAGGAAGGCTTTGAGCGCCTTCGCCCCTGCCGCGACCCATTTTTCTTTGATCACGTGCGCCTGCTGGTGAAACATTGCTCAGGTGGATATAGCTTCACCTCTTCACATGCTGCCAATCATTTCGGTATGGCCACATTTGTCAGCATTACCTTCTATTCCACTTTTAAAAAGTGGATCTATCTTACCTATATCTGGGCAGCCTTTGTAGGATATGCTCAAATCTATGTAGGTGTGCATTATCCCACTGATATACTTGGAGGCGCTGGATTAGGCGTATTGGCAGGCCTTTTGACGGCTAGTATTTTTAGAATGAGGATGGGAGATCTAAAGTTGTAAATCAATTCTCTATAGGCGATAATTCAAGATTGGACAACCTTTGAAAGAACAGGAAAGATTAACTTAGACAATTAATTCTTTAAATGGAAATTCTCATATTGATTGGCTTGATATTACTGAATGGATTATTCTCCATGTCTGAAATTGCTCTTGTGTCAGCACGAAAGGCCAGATTGGAAGGACAAGCTAATAAAGGTGATAAAAAAGCGAAGGAAGCGTTGGACCTTGCCTATCGCCCGGATCGTTTTTTGTCAACAGTACAAATAGGGATCACCCTGATTGGTATTTTAACGGGTATTTTTTCGGGGGAAAACATCAAGGATGACTTTGTTGCCTTGTTTGACAGATGGGAAGCCACAAGGCTTTATAGCAATGGGTTGGCAACGACTATTGTTGTGATCATTATTACTTACTTCTCTCTTATTTTCGGAGAACTGGTGCCCAAACGTATAGGATTGTCAAAACCGGAAGGTATTGCCAAGGCAATGGCGAAACCCATGAATATTATTAGCCTTATTACCTACCCATTTATCTGGTTGCTGACAAAATCGACACAACTGATCGTAAATATCTTCAAGATCAAAGCCGATGAAAGCCAGGTAACGGAAGAGGAGATCAAGGCAATTATCAGTGAGGGCACAGAACATGGTGCTATTGAAGAAGCTGAACAGGAGATCATTGAACGGGTGTTTCACCTTGGCGACAGGAATATTACATCGCTGATGACCCACAGAAATGATATTGTGTGGTTTGACATCAATGATAATGAAGAAAAGATCAGGAGTACTATTATGGAGCATCCGCACTCCATTTATCCGGTTTGTGAAGAAGACATTGATAACATCAAAGGCGTAGTATCCTTAAAGGATATTTATGTTACTGATGATAAAATACCTTTTAAACACCTGATGAAGCCGGCCTTGTTTGTACCTGAGAACAATACAGCCTACCAGGTAATGGAAAAATTCAGAGAGTCGAAAATACATTATTGCTTTATTGTGGATGAGTATGGCAGCGTGCAGGGCATGATCACATTCAATGATATCATGGAGGCCATTATTGGTACTATTCCAACAACGGAATATGCCGACTTTGATATTATTGAGCGCGAAGACGGAACTTTCCTGGTAGATGCACAGATTCCTTTTTACGACTTTCTCAGCCGTTTTGACAAACAGGAATGGGTGAATGAAAGCGTTCATGAATTTGACACTTTGGCCGGCTGTATCTTACACGAACTGGAACGTATTCCTCTGCCTGGTGATAAAATGAAATGGAAAGGCTTCACATTTGAGATCGTGGATATGGATGGGCATCGTATAGATAAAGTTCTGGTAACTGCAAGCCCGGAGATACTGGATGGGATGGAGGAGGAATAATGTTGATGAGGAATGAGTGATGAATAATAAGATAAATAAACACAGATACAATGAATGCTGTGGTTTCTTGCCTTGCTTTTTTACTTTTTGTTTCCTTTTTCCAAGAGGATTATAAGGAAAGAAGGGAAGGTTTGGTGAAACGGCATATTGAGAAACGAGGTGTTAAAGATGCTGCTGTGTTGAAGGCTATGCGAACTGTAAAGCGTCATTTGTTTGTTCCGGAAAACAGTATACCAAATGCATATGATGACAGACCCCTGCCTATAGGTTACGGACAAACCATTTCGCAACCATACATTGTTGCTTACATGACGGAAGCCATCAAGCCAAAACCAGAATTTAAGGTGCTTGAAATTGGTACGGGCTCCGGGTACCAGGCTGCGGTACTTGCAGAAATAGTAAAAGAAGTTTATACCATCGAAATCGTCCCGCAGTTGGGCAATGCTGCAGCCAACCGGTTAAAAAAACTGGGATATAAAAACGTGCAGGTGAAAGTTGGCGATGGCTATTATGGCTGGAAAGAACATGGACCCTATGATGCCATTGTTGTTACGGCTGCAGCAGAATTTGTTCCGCCCCCTTTGCTGGAGCAATTAAAGGATGGCGGTAAAATGATCATCCCTATAGGCTCACCCTTTATGACACAAATGCTGATGCTGGTAGAAAAAAAGGGTAAGAAAGCAACCACCAAGAGTTTGTTGCCGGTGGTATTTGTACCGTTTACGAGGGCAAAGAAGTAGTGGTATGAAATACAGTCTCCTTTTATCCATAGGCCTGCTGTCTGCTGCCATTATTGCTTTCCAGTTGGTATTGATGCAGCTTTTATCGATTGTTCAATGGCATCATTTTGCTTATATGGTCATTTCTGTAGCCATGTTGGGATTTGGTGCAGGCGGAACTGTATTATCTCTTTTCAGATCGTGGCTTGTAAAGCAGTCTGGGTTGGTTCTTCCTTTATTAATGATCGCAACAGGGCTTTCCATGTCGTTGGTGGTTGGCTGGTCTCAAACTTCATTTGCACGCTTTGATTCTTATCTTCTGTTTGCAGATTACAGCCAGGCCGGTAACCTGTTGTTGACTTACCTTCTGTTCTTTCTTCCGTTTTTCTTTGGCGCCTTAGCAATTGGGATCGTGTTTGTATTGTATGTTGCTGTTATTGGTAAAATATACTTTGCTGACCTGTTTGGCTCTGGTGCAGGGGGTCTTATAGCAATTGCACTGATGTGGCTGCTTTTTCCCCAACAACTTCCTGCTGTTGTTTCCATTCTTCCCTTTATAGCAGGCATTACTTATATTTTTTATCAAAAGCCAATCAAACAAACAAATGCATCACCAGACAGCAACGACAACAACAAACCACAAACTAAAAACTACAAACTCCTAGTCCTCTTTATCCTTCTTTCTTTTTTTTTAATACTGTGGCAATTGTTTCATCCGCCGCAACTTGTTCCATCGCAATATAAAGACCTTAGCAAGACACTGCTGTTACCTGAAGCCAGGATCATTTTGCAACAATCGAGTCCTTACGGATTGGTGCAGACGGTTACATCGCCGGTACTGCGTTATGCACCAGGGCTAAGTCTTACCGCACAAACAACAGCCCAGGTAAAAGCAGCCGTCTTTGTGAACGGAGATTGGTTTGGTCCGGTTACCGGCTGGAAGAAGGAAGACACTTCATTCATCCTCGATCATACCACTTCCGCCCTGCCCTATATTATGGGCAAAAGAAATAAAGTGCTTGTCATGCGCAGTAGCACTGGTATAGACGTGGCACATGCAATCAGCCGGAATGCACAAAGTATAAATACAACGGAGCCCAACCCTATTGTGCTTTCCTTACTAAGAAATGAACTTGCGCCTTCATCTGATTCGCTGCTGTATCACCCCCGGCTAATGGTGCGTAATCTGGAGCCACGAACTTTCTTACTCATGGATACGGCACATTATGATCTGATCGTATTACCTATGACGGGCACATTTGGCGGTTCATCAGGATTATATGCATTACAAGAACAAACCATTATGACCAAAGAAGCTTTCAAGGAGATGTGGCAGAAGCTGAACGATGGTGGTGCAATAAGTATTACTTCCTGGATGGATTACCCGGTGCGCAATCCTTTAAAAGTATTGGCTACCATGGTGGATGTGCTGAAGGACTTAGAAGTTAGAAACATAAGGGCGCACCTTGTTGCCATCAGAAGTTGGGGCACTATAACGTTTGTGATGACCAAATCACCCTTAACTGCAACCGAAATCAATAACATCCGGAACTTTTGTGAGGAGCAGATGTTTGATCCTGCTATTTTGCCTGGCTTAAAGGAGGAAGAACGCAGCAGTTTTAACCAATTACAGGATGAGCGCTTGTTTCGTTATATTGATCAAATCCTTTCGGAAGAAAGAGAAGCGTTTTATAAAGACTATGATTTTAATATACGGCCCCCTACAGACAACAAACCTTTCTTTTCACAATTTCTGCGCTGGCAAAACCTGGACCGCCTGGCTCAATTCTTTGGCAACCGCTCCCTGCCTTTTTTTGAAGTAGGCTATTTGCTTGTATTGGTAACGCTCATACAAATTGCACTGGCTTCTTTTGTACTGATCTTGCTTCCTTTATTTAAGCTGGGTTGGAAAGGGAAAAATAAACTGGGCATTTTACTTTACTTCAGTGGTATTGGACTAGGTTATATGTTCGTGGAAATCGTATTGATACAACACTTCATTCTTTATTTCGGGAGCCCTGTATATTCTGCTGCTGCCGTTATTACTGCGCTTCTTATGTTTTCAGGTTTAGGCAGTTATGTGTCGGGAAATCTTGTGCGAGACAGGAAATATTTGTTTGTTCTCTTTGGGGTGATCGCTCTTTTGTTACTCATCTATTCAATCACACTAATTCCCCTTTTGCAGGGGACGGTTCATTTGAATTTAGCATTAAAACTGATAATTGTTTTATTGCTGATTGCACCACTTGCATTTTTGATGGGTTTGCCTTTTCCGTCAGGGTTATCATTAGTAGCCAAAACAAATCCTGCAGGTATTCCATGGGCGTGGGGCGTGAATGGATGTACTTCGGTTTTCAGTACTGCGTTGGCAACCATTATTTCTGTTGAGCTAGGATTTAACTGGGTACTGCTGTTAGCAGCACTAGCCTATTGCTTGCCTGTGGTGAGTTTGAGGCGTATGCAGTAATAATGGAAGGTTATGCCATTACCGGGGTATTTTGAATACTTGCAATTTCCACTTCTTGCATTTTACCTCTTAGTTTGATACTGCCTAATTTTTCGACTATAAACTTGCGGTCATCAAAGAAATAATTCAAGATCTTATCTGAAATAAGAATCTTCTTTTTATACTCGTTACATAAGCTAAGTATCCGAGCGGTTGTGTTCAAGGTATCTCCGTGATAGGCAATATCTCTTTTAATATCCCCTATTTCAACTACTGTAACTTTTCCCAAATGCACACCTGCCTTAAAAGAAGGAATCGTGTTATAATTTTCTACATAATATCTTTTTCTTTCCTGGAACTTTTTTTCACATTCAAAGAAAAAAAGCAGACAGGGCAAATTATTTACCCTTCCAGGTAATGGCCATGTTAAAACAATCTCATCTCCTACATACTGGTAAATTTCTGCATTGAATGATGAAACAATCAAATTTATATCCTGGAAACTATCTCTTATAAACTCACTGTACTTTATATGACCCAGCTTTTCTGCAATGGTTGTAGATGCGTTCAAATCCATAAACATAAATACCCTTTCCTCCTCTCGTGGACTCCTGTACTTTCCCAGCAGTAGAGGAATCAGAATCCCTGGTCCATATTTTTTATTTACCTGATTGATAAAGCTAATCACCAAACTCATGAAGAAGTAGTAGACTACTAGCATTAAAAAAATAAGGTGCCAGAATTTATTGTTTTGTTTCAATGACGATACATTGAAAAATGATCCTAATTCAGAAGGTATAATGATGTATTTGACTATGGAAATAAGAATTGTTAAGGCCATAAATGAGATCGCAACTTTCAGTATAATTATTTTTCCTAAGGGTTTATTTTTAAAAAAACTCTTATCGAGATAGTGATCGGCTAACCCAAGCACAATCCCATAAAATAAGCCCAATGTGAAAGACACTTTCAAGATCATTGAAAATCTAACTGTTTGGGGCAAAGGGTAAACTTCATTAATTAATAATGATTGAAGTTGAATTATTATACCTAAAAGGAGATTTGCGAATAACCAGAAGGAGACTTGTATACCTACGAAACTTAGTAACGGGTATTTAAAGCTAAACCTCCTTGCCAAATCAGTATAATTATCTTTCAGTGACATAATTTTTAGCGTTTTATCCACCATTTATTTACTGGATAATATTCATCCAGTAATACCGGCTCACCAATTAAAGGTGTTGTATAAGCAATGTTAGCCTTGTCGGCTGCAATTACAAAGCGTGTTATAGGTTCATTCCATTCATGGGTAGACAGAGCGAATTTGCCCCAGTGAACCGGCATGATCACTTTAGCCTTTAAATCGATGCCTTCCAGGATCAGTTCTTCAGGCATAGAATGGATATAAGGCCACATGACATTATATTGACCACACTCCAGTATAGCAATATCGAAGGGACCATGTTTAATACCTATTTCTTTGAAATGGTTATCATAACCACTGTCGCCTCCAATGAATATTTTATAGCCGTTTATTTGTAAAACATAAGATGCCCATAGCGAACGGTTCCTTTTCATGCCCCTGCCGGAAAAATGCCTTGCCGGAGTTGCAGTTAATGTAACGCCTGGGTTAAGTTCTATACTTTGCCACCAATTGAGCTCAGTAATTTGCTCTTGTTTGATGTTGAGTCCTCTTACATCCTTGCTAACACCTAATGGCATTATGTATGCCTGTGTTTTTTCAGCTAATATTTTAAGTGCTCCGAAGTCTAAATGGTCGTAATGGTTATGTGTGAGAATAATGCAGTCGATTTGGGGCATATCTGATGCTTTATAAATATCTGAGCCTTTAAACGCTTTGATATAAAAGCTGAAGGGTGAGGCAAAGCCACTGAATACCGGGTCAACAAGAATATTGATCCCACCTGAGTGAATGAGATAGGATGAATGACCAAACCAAATGATAGAAGGTTTTTGGGTATAATAAGATTTCAGGTTCGTTTTTATAGCAGGCAATGCAGTTGCGGGAGCTATCGTTTTGGGTCTTGAAAGAATAGTCCTCAATGCACCAAAGAATGTAAATCCTTCTGCGAATTGTGGCGTATGCGAAAGGTTTTGAAATATTTGAAATTTACTATTTTCTTTCTCTTCTTTTTTCATAAATAGAAGTTTATTCCATTTTATGTTGAGGAGTACGGGAAAAGATCGTGAATGGTGAATGGTGAATGGTCAATTCCATCCCATATTACTCGCTTACAAAGGTTTGCCTTAATTTTATTTTTAACAAGAATATTATGCAGAGTGTGTTCATTCAGTACGTTTATCTCATCTTAATTATTCTGGCGCTGGTCATGCTCGCCAACAGGCTTCGGATCGCTTACCCAATTGTTCTTGTATTAGGCGGGTTGGCACTTAGTTTTACATCGGAATTTTCCCATGTGACAATTGACCCGGAACTTGTCTTCTTTATTTTTCTTCCACCCCTTCTTTATGAGGCAGCCTGGCAAACCTCATGGAAAGAATTTTGGAATTGGAGAAGGAAGGGCTTTTCCCTATCGTAATCTGATTCTCTTTATTACGTTTATAGTTATTTTGGTCACCCTGGTTTTTCAAGGTCTCACACTTCCCTGGCTGATCAAAAAAGCAAAGCTGAAGGACAGACAAACTGTTATTCCAGCGGAGAAGCAGGAACTAATCATTCAGAAAAAAATTGCACAGATTTCGCATCAACTACTGGAAGAAAAATATGGCAAGGAGTGAGTGCAAAACGAGCACTTAAATAATTTGTTAGAAAGGTTGCAAATTGACTTGAATTTTTTCCAACGAGATCTTGAAGAGATCATCCACACGACAGAAAATGTACGAGCCAATTACCAGCGCGTTTATTTAGAAATGCTGGAGCACCAGCGAAAATTACTCTATGAGATGAACCGCCGTGCTGAATTTGATGAAGAATTGATTCGAAAATATTTATCGCTGATAGACCTTGAAGAGTTCAAACTACGGGAAAAGCTGTCCCACAAAGATGAGTCCAACTAATGAGGTTTTCTCGTTTCGGTTCAGTAAATAAAACAAACCTACCTGCGAGGCAGGTTTGTTTTATTATTTATTGTTTACTTCAATAGGGATGCAAACGAATACACACCAGGGCCCACTTCGTACACAGCCTTGCCGTTTTCCATTTTCAGAAATTGAACACCTTTAGCCTTTGCGGCTGGTATTCCCCTTTCGGTAACATCTGTTTCTTTATGCGCTGGAATGTAAACAGTTGCTGTGGTGTTTGCCGGTACCACAAAACGATAATGACAACTATTCTCTTTTCTTTCCCAACTACTTTCGATTCGTCCATACATCGATTCATAATGTCCTTTGGCAAAGGTCATTTGCCCTGTAGGATCTGGTTCAGGGTGTAACATAAAATGTTTAAACCCGGGAGCTCTTTGATCCCGTTCTATACCCAAAGAGTAGTTATACATCCATGCACCAACAGCTCCAAAAGAATAATGGTTGAAGGAATTCATGCCGTTATTCCCTCCAAAGCCATTGGTGTGGGTATAAGAGTTCAAACGTTCCCATATAGTTGTTGCTCCCTGCTCCACTGGATATAACCAGGATGGATAAGTGGTTTGTTGTAATAAACGGTATGCCACATTGGTATGTCCATTGTCGGATAAAGCTTTGTTCACCCAGGCGGTTCCTATAAAACCAGTCATTAAGGAATAAGGAGGACATAGAGTTCCGTTATCAGCTTTATTTTCCCGAGTAATTGTAGCAACCAAATTATCTATCGCCCTTTCTTTGTATTCCGGCTGATAGATGTCAAAGGCAAGAGGAAGTACATAAGAAGTCTGAGTATCTATCAAGTCGCCCGATTTCAGATCAGCATTTCTATTTTGCTTAAACCCGGAATGAATGGTTTTTTTGGTTTGTTTGTCTACATAGGTTTCGTTAAAGAATTTTTTCCTTTGCAGATAAAGCTCAGTAAACTCTTTTGCATCTTGTGTTTTCCCTAAAAGGGAAGCAAACTCCTTCATGATTTCCAAGTCGAAAATGAAATAGGCTTCCCACAAAAGTGAATTGTCGTTTCGCTCCTGTTCGGGGCCTAACCAGTCACCAAGATTCCCCCAATAAGTCGGATCTTCATGTGTTAAAATATTTGTCTTAGGATCAATATTTTTTTCAAGGATGTATTGGATATACTTTTTCATGGCATCATAATGCTCTGCTACCATGTTCTTATCTCCATACTGCTGGTAACTTTCCCAGGCTACAGCAATGGCGCCACTACCCCACATGATCCCGCCAAATCCAACGCCTAAAGGGGCCACATCCGGAAAACGTCCATCTTCCCGCTGTACATTGCGCATAGCTAACATATGTCTTCTCAAAAACTGAGGAACATCAGCCAGATAGGTAGCCGTACGGGCAAATACAGAAATATCACCGCTCCAGCCCAACCGTTCATTTCGCTGCGGACAATCGGTTGGTATAGACAGGAAATTACCATAGGCTGACCAGGTGATATTCTCCCATAGCTTGTTGACTTTAGGATTAGAGGTTTCGTAATGAGAGGCTAGTTCATGTATGGAACTGATGACGGTTCCTTTCACTGCTTCAACAGGCAAATGCTTGTCAATACCTGTTATCTCTACAAAACGATAGCCATGAAAGGTAAAACGGGGTGCAATCGTTTCTTTTCCTCCTTTGGTAATATAAATATCCTGAGCCATGGCCGCCCGGATATTCTCCAACATCATCATCCCTACGTGCTCTTTATACTCGGGCAGGTTGGGATATTTTACTTCAGCGAACCGCAAAACAATTTTTTTACCGGGTACCATTCCTGAGAGACTGATGTTGGGAACACCCACCATATTCTGTCCCATATCATAGACAAATACGCCCGGTCGCACTTCTTCTACCGATTGGGCAGAAAGCTCCTTAACTTTTTTCACTGTCTCTCCAAATTGACCGATCATTGATAACTCCTTATAATCATCAACAGCTTGACTTATATGCCCCTGCAAACCGACTTCTTCAGCCTTCTTCCATTGGGATGCATCATAAGCAATAGTACTCCAGCCTTCTATTTCAGCTTCTTTGGTAGCATCATACACTTCTCCCTGAAAGAAACTACCATAAACAATGGGGCCTTTATTATAATAACTCCAGGTATCCGGATCAGTCACAATCACATCTTCTTTACCATCCTGATAAGTGATAACCAGTTTGGCTAAAAGTGATTGCCGGTCTCCGAAGAAGTTCCAGTATTCACCCATATAGGTGGCACCTCCGCTCCACCATCCTTCTGCCAATAAGGCGCCCAATGCATTTTCTCCCGGACGTATATATTCTGTAACGTCGTAGGTTTGATACAAATGCGTTTTATTGTACTGGGTAAGTCCCGGGTTAAAATAATCATTACCTATCCGTTTGCCATTCAGATATACTTCATAAATGCCACGTGCGGTAACATACAAACGGGCTTTGGTTATTTTGGGTGGAGCAGATGAAAAAACAGTGCGCAACATGGGCATTGAATTTTTACCCGGTGTAGCCACTATAAAGGTTCCGGATTCGCCTCCATTGATCTTGTACGCATTGTCCTGAACTGTTACTTTATTTGTGTAAGCCAAAAAAATGCCTTTGTAGATTTGTTCATTTAATTTCTCCCTAAAAAGCACATTAGACGGATTCCTGAAATTGCGGATCTCTACTTGGGAAAAAGAAGCAGACTGACCTTTTGGAACAAAGAAGCCGATATCGGCAACAACAGGGAATGCGATATAATCTCCTCCCCTGCCTATTGGATTAAGATTGACATCAGCAATGAGATTTTCTTTTCCGGTTCCATTGATCAAAATACGCGTAGTACCTAAATTAGAACTAAGGTTGATGGTGTGTTTTTCATATTTATTCGTATCATTTATAATGGCAAAAGGAATTGGATAGCTTTTAAATGGAACTTCTTTTTTATCATCAGGATGATGTCCCACTCTGTAAATATTTAACCTGGCATTCTCTTTTAATTGCAGAGGGGTCATATCAATTTCAATCAACACATAAGATTCATCTTTTTTATTTTTCAATTTGTATAGGTTTTTATATTGATTCATCAGGCGCATATCATTAGCGCCATAGACAAAGCCTGCACGGGTTGTTTTTGTTTTCTCATCTAATTGTACCGAGTAATGTATTTTAAAGACAGGGAAATAGGGAGCAAAGAATCCCATGTCATCATCACCACCGCCTATCCATTTGGCTCCACTCCAGGCAGAAAGTCCGGGATTCATCAGGCCTGTTTCAAACCATGATCTTGCACTATGCTTCTTATTGTTTTGATCCCAAACATCAACCACCCAATGGTAACGGGCTGTTGCAGACAGAGGTTTACCCTTGTACTCCACATTCAAGGAAACATTGCTTTTCATTTTCCCTGAGTTCCAAAGGGTAAGTCCGGATTCATCCATTACCACCAATTGATAAGCCGTTTGTTTACATCCACGTTGACCATCGGGAGCAAACATCTGCCAGCTAAAACGAGGGCGTTCTACATCAATACCTATGGGTGTTTCTGCATATTCTACCTTTAGTTTTACAATCTGTATATCGGCTCCAAAGAGAGCGCACGGAAAAAAAATCAGGTGAAAGAGTAATATGATCTGGTTCTTCATTTTATTATGAAAATTTCTTTTTCTAAATCTACTGATGCCGCAACTGCGATTTTTTATTATTCTCTATTCGGAATGTACTTTAAAAAAGAAGCAAAATGAAAGAAAGAGGTTTTTGCCTCTTTCTTTCAGTGTACGGGTTGATTGCCGTAAGATTTTAAACTACTACAATCATCAGAAATAAGGATTCAATGCTACTTCTGATGCCGGAATAGGAAACAACAAACGGATATCAGTATAAGAAGAAGGTGATGGTCCAATACTTGGCGGAAAATAATAAGCCTGTGGATTTGCCTTTACCCTGGCACCATAAGCTTTCATCACTTCATCGGCTTTGCCTGTGCGTACTAAATCCAGCCAGCGTTTATTTTCAAAGGCCAGTTCTACTCGTCTTTCATTCATAATGGCCTCCCTGATTGCAGCTTGTCCAGATACAGTAATCGGGCTTAATCCTGTTCTTGCATGGGCATGTACCATATTCAAATAAGTAAGTGCTTCTGTGGTTTTGTTTTGCTCGTTCAATGCTTCCGCGATCAACAGCAGCACTTCAGCATAGCGATATACAGGCCAGTTATCATTTGTATTATTGGTAAGCGCATGCGGGTGTGCGTATTTTTTTATGTATGGATAACTTACGCCACCTGCTGTCAAAAACCCAATAGAAGCATCTTTCCTTTTATCTCCCGCTTCATAAGCCGCAATAATATCCGGACTAGGAATATTAAAACCTTCAATGGTACGGGCAACTTCTGGTATGCCGGTTACGGCTGTGACTTCTGCTGCAGTAATGGGCTGTACAAGGAAGGTGTAAAAGAAATTACTTGCCAAACCCTCATTGCCTTCCTTATATTGTATTTCAAAGACGGATTCGCTATTATTTTTCTGAGTTGGATTAAATACCTGTGCATAATCGGTTACCAATGAATAACCTGTTACTTCTTTCAGTATAGTTTCTGCTTCAGCCCATTTTTTTTGCACGATATAAACATTACCCAACAACGTTTTTGCAGCACCTGATGTAGCACGCCCTGCTTCTTGTGTTGCCTTATCAGGCAAAAGAGTTGCTGCCTGTTTTACATCAGCAATAATTTGTTGGTAAATGCTGTCCGTACTGTTGAGTGGTAAGGCTGTTTCACTAAGCGTATTGGCAGGTTTCAAGTGTAACGGTACTTTACCAAAGTATTGAACCAAATCAAAGTATGCAAATGCTCTTAAAAAATAAGCCTGGCCTTTGATGTTATTTTTTACTGCGGCATCAAAATCTACAGCATCGATGGCGTCTATTATTTGATTAACCCTTGCAATAATGGTGTAATCTGTAAAATATTTATTGCCAGGAATTGGATTATTCGCATCATCAGTAAAGTCAGCTACAAATTCTGATGCGATCGTTCCCCTATCGCTTGGGTTGTATTTATAAGTTGTGTTATCGGAGCGTTGTTCAGCCATTGCCCATGCTCCATCATTACCGTTATACAATCCACGCAAAGGTGCATAGGCACCATTGATCGCCTGTTGAAAATCGCTCTGTGTTTTGAAAAAAACAGGTGTGGTTAATGCCGTTCTTGGAGGAATTTCCAAAAAAGATTTTTTACATGCCCCAAGTGAAACAATTAATATGGTTGCGAAAATTATGTTGACTTTCATAAATTAAAAGTTAGAATGATAAACAGGTTTACTTCAGATTTACATTGATACCAACTGTAAAGGTTCTGGGAATAGGATAAGAAGAGAAGTCCAGTCCCTGAGCGAGCGAGGTTGCTGCATTACCGTTACTATCTGTGCTCACTTCAGGATTAGCGCCTTTATACTTTGAAAGAACAAAGGCCTGTTGTACACTTGCGTATGCACGCGCATTGCTGAGTACTTTCCAGTTTTTAACAGGAATAGCATAACCCAGCGTAATATTCTTTATAGTTAGATAGCTGCCATCCTGTATAAAACGGGAATGAAACTGATCCCGGTCGTCGCCAGTAGAAGCTGTAGTTTTTCCATATTTACCGGAACCGGGGTTTGATGGGGACCGCCACCTGTCTTTTACTTCTTTCAGCACATTAAATACGCCATCCAGGTTAGCTGTTCCCTGGTCCGTTAACCTGGCAATATCATTACCATACGATCCGCTTGCCACCACAGAAAGGTCAAATGCCTTATAAGCAAAGCTGTTGGTAATACCGAAGATAAATTTGGGAAACGGGTTGCCAATAATCGCTCTGTCGCCTTCCAGATCGCCATATTTTATAACACCGTCATTATTGAAATCGCGGAATTTTATCGTACCCACCTGCGAATTGACATGCTTGGCAGAACGGTTAAAATCGGTTTGGTCTACATAAACGCCATCCTGTATCATACCCCAGAACTGACCAATTCTTCCACCTACCCTTGTCATTGTGCGCGCAAGGCCGGAACCACTGAATATTGTGTCGGTCAAGTTGGATAATGCCAATACCTTATTATCGCTAAATGCAATATTGAAATTGGTATTCCATTTGAAATTGCCTACCAGGTTGTTGGTAGCAATGCCGATCTCATGGCCCCAGAATTTTATTTCACCTACATTCCCCGTGAAAGTGGTAAATCCTGATTCCCGTGGCACTGCTAATGCGAATAAAAGATTAGATGTTTTATTGGAATAATAATCATAAGTAAGGCTTACCCTATTATTGAATAAACCCAAGTCTATACCAGCATCCAATTGTTTAGTATTTTCCCAGCCAAGCTCTTCATTCCCTAGATTGGTAACAGCGATACCGCTGGCTGTTGTGTTGCCAAAGGCTGCATTAACAGCACTGCTCACTATAGGATATTGTGTATAATCACCAATGTTGTTATTGCCTGTCATTCCATAGCTGGCCCGAAGTTTCAGAAATGACAACCATTTTACATTTTTGGTAAATGCCTCTTCGCTTACAATCCATCCTGCTGAAACGGAAGGGAAATTACCCCATTTGTTATTGGCACCAAATCGTGAAGACCCGTCACGTCTTATACTAGCTCCCAGCAAATACCTTCCCTTGAAATTATAATTCATACGGGCCAGATAAGAAATCAGGCTCCATTCCTGAATATCGTTGAAAGGCGTATTCTTCACCAATGCGCCGGCTATAGTACGAATACGATCATCAGGATAATTAGAACCACTAATCGCCATGACATCTCTTCTGTATCGTTGCACTGTATAACCACCTAGCACATCAAATGCATGATCTTTTATTTGTTTTGCGTATGCCACTGTATTTTCCGACAACCAGGAATAATACTGAAAGTTCTGGTTAAACAAATTGGCTGATAAGGCACTGGGAGCAGAAGCAAAAGCTCGTGAAGCAGTTGAAGGTTGAAAAGAAAAAGCAAGCTCCTGTCCCAAATCTACATTGATGCTGGATTTTAAAATCAAGTGTTTCACCGGCTCAACTTCGAGGTATGCATTGGACAATAAGATATTGGCTCTTGTTTTATTCTCGATATCTTGTATTGAACGCACCCAATTAGGCGTTGGAAATGCAGTTACACCAGGCGTAGTAACCGCTACTGGCAGAGAGCCATCAGGGTTTTTGTAATTCAGAATGGGTGGTGTTAACAAGGCATTATAGATCAATCCCCCACTTCCGAAAAATAAACCATCTGAAGCCGGTGAATTGCTAATCTTTGTCATAGGCGCTACATTGAACCCAACGCGTACCTGATCACTAATCGTAAACAATGTATTTGCTCTTACGGAAAAGCGCTGATAGTCTGAGTTCAGCAATACGCCTTCCTGCTTAAAGTAACCTGCTGTTACGGCGCCTTTGAATTTGTCTTTGCTTGTACTCAGAGAAACGCTGTAATCGTTTATAGAAGCGGAACGCAGCATGGCGTCATACCAGTTATACCCTTCGCCATATTGAGATGGATCCTGAAATGGAGCTGGGACAGGCTGTCCAAGGTCTTCGTAGTATTCTTTTTTAAACTGAGCCCATTCAGTTCCGTTCATCATATCCGGCCTTCCTTTTTGCGGCACTTGTTGAACTCCACTATATGCATTGACGCTGATGTTGGTTTGACCAGCCTTTGCACTTTTTGTAGTCACCATCACTACGCCGAATGCAGCCCGCGAGCCATACAAAGCAGTAGAGGCGGCATCTTTCAATACCGTGATCGACTCAATTTCATTAGGGTTCATATTGCTGATGTCTCCTACTATAGGAAATCCATCCACTACATATAAAGGATTTGAACCTGTAGAAATAGAAGCAGCCCCCCTGACGCGCACTTGCATTCCACCACCAGGTCTGCCTGTGGTTTGATTGATCTGAACCCCTGCCAGTTTTCCCTGCAACTTTTGGGTTACCTGTGCTACCGGCAAATCCTGCAGTTCCTTTGAGTTCACTGTTTGAATAGCTCCTGTGGTCAATCTTTTTGTTGTTCTTCCATAAGCAACCACTACAACGTCACTTAATGAGGCTGAAATGGCACGTAGCGCAATTTGTAACCTGGTTTGATCGCCGATTGTCACCTCTTTTCTATCATAACCGATGTATGAGATGACTAAA